>CAXTJY010000118.1:0-9291 GCA_964244395.1 uncultured Rhodovarius sp. | reverse complement strand
GGCGTCACCGCGGGGGTGAGGCCGGCTCCGCCGGGCTCCCGGCCCCTACCCCCCAGGGCAGCCACTGCACGTCGCCGATCCGCCGCGCGCCGCTCACCAGCATGGCCAAGCGGTCAAACCCCAGCGCAATGCCGCTGGCCGCCGGCATTCCGTGCTCCAGCGCAGCCAGAAAATCCTCATCCACCGGCCAGGCCGCGTCCGGCCCATGCTGGCGTACCCGCTCCGCCATGTCGTGCTTTAACCGGGCGCGCTGCTCCACCGGGTCCGTCAACTCCTCAAAGGCATTGGCCAGCTCCAGCCCGCCGACGAACAATTCGAACCGCAGGGCGGCGCGTGGGTCAGCCGGGTCGCGCCGGGCCAGCGCCGCCTGCGGCACCGGCCAATGCGTCAGGAACCCGGTGAGATTGGGCTCCACCCGTTCCAGCAGCAGGCGGAAGAAGGCGTCCTCCCAGCTTTCATCCGGCGGCCCGCCGGTGCCTCGCAGCGCTTCTGCATCGCCCTCGGTCGCCAATATGTCCAGCCCGCCGCACCAGCGGTCGAAGGCCTCGGCCATGCTGATCCGCGCCAGCTTCGGGCAGGCCGGCCAGACTTCCCGCAGATAGGCCTCCGCCTCATCCATCATGCCCGCCATGCTCAGCCCGGGCCGATACCATTCCAGCATGGTGAATTCCGGCGCGTGCCGGTCGCTGATCTCGCCGTTGCGCCACACCCGCGCCAGTTCGAACACCGGCCCCACGCCGCCGGCCAGCAGCCGCTTGATCGCCAACTCCGGGCTGGTGCGCAGGAAAAGCCGACGCGCCTCCCCGGCGCCGGGGCGCTCGGCTCTACCCACGCCGGGGCGCTCCTCTCCGCCGACGCCGGGGCGCTCGGCTCCGCCGACGCCGGGGCGCTCGTCCCCGCCGACGCCGAGATGCGGCCGGAACGCCGTCTCGAACGCCGCCAGATGCACCTCCGCCCCCGGGCTGGGCACCAGGGCCGGCGTCTCCACCTCGATATATCCGCGCGCCCCAAAATGCGCCCGCGTCGCCGCCGTCAGCCGCGCCCGGGCGGCGAGGAAGGGCAGCCGCGCGGCCAGTCGTTCAGGGTGCCATGCGGGAGTGGTCATTGAGCCCAGGGCCTAGCGCGGCTAAGCCCGCCGCACCATGGCCACGCTCCGCACCGCCGAAGACCTGCTGGCCGAGGCGCTGATCGATCCGGTCGCGCTCGAAGCGACCCGCGCCGTCGAGGCGCGCTACGCCGTCGCCATCACCGCCGCCGCCCGCGCCCGGATCCAGACGCCCAGCGACCCGGTCGGCCGGCAATACATTCCGGACCCGGCCGAGCTGCTGACCCTGCCGCATGAGCAGGACGACCCCACCGCCGACGACCCCTTCACCCCGGTAAAGGGCGTCGTGCACCGCTACCCCGACCGCGCCCTGCTCAAGCCGTTGCTCGCCTGCCCGGTTTATTGCCGCTTCTGTTTCCGCCGCGCGCATGTCGGCCCCGATGGCGGCCTGCTGAGCGAGGCGGAGCTGGAGGCCGCCCTGGCCTGGTTCGCCGCCAACCCGCAGGTCGGCGAGGCGATCCTGACCGGCGGCGATCCGCTGATGCTATCCCCACGCCGCCTGGCGCATATCCTGAGCCGGCTGGCGGCGATTCCGCACATCCACATCCTCCGCATCCACAGCCGGGTGCCGGTGGCCGACCCGGAGCGGATCACGCCGGCCATGGTCGCCGCGCTGACGCTGGAGAAACCGCTTTATCTTTGTGTCCACGCCAACCACGCGCAGGAATTCGGGCCCGAGGCCGGTGCCGGGCTGCGCGCCTTGCATGGGGCGGGGGTGGTGCTGCTGGGACAGTCCGTGCTGCTGGCCGGGGTGAACGACAGCGAGGCGGCGCTGGAAGGCCTGTTCCGCATCATGCTGGCGCACCGCATCAAGCCCTACTACCTGCACGCGCTGGACGCGGCGCCGGGCACGGCGCGCTTCGCGGTACCCGATGCACGGGCGCGGGCGCTGCTGCGTGGCCTGCGCCGCCGGGTGAGCGGCCTGGCCTGGCCGACCTTCGTGCGGGAAGCGCCAGGCGGCGCGGGCAAGCGGCCTATCGGTCCGTCCTGGAAATAGGGCCCCCTGTGGACATTCGGCAAAATGCGCTCGGCGAGAAATGTTCGTTCCGGCCACGGCCACCCCATCATCGCATCCAACACAACGCGGCAGGAGGGGCCGGTACCACCGGGCCCGACGTCCTTACCCATCCGATGACAGCACCGCAGGACGCAGGCGCCGCCGATCGATGCCTCGCACCGATCGCGGCCAAGCTTCGGCCGCCACCGCATCTTCGGCGCCGCCCCGCGCTCATGCTGACGCCATGAACGACATCTTCCCCATAACCCTGGTCTTCCTCCTCGCCGGCTTCGTGAAGGGGGTGATCGGGCTCGGCCTGCCCACCATCGCCATGGGGCTGCTGGGGCTTTGGCTGCCGCCCGTCACCGCCGCCGCCTTGCTGACTGTGCCCGGCCTGGTCACCAACCTAGTGCAGATGCAGGGCCCGGCCCTGCGCCCGCTGCTGCATCGGCTGCGCTGGATGTTGCTGGGCACGGCGCTGGGCACAGTGGCGGGCTTCTGGCTGTGGGGCGGCCTGGGCGCGCGGTGGGCCTCGGCCGGGCTGGCGCTGGCGTTGATGGCCTATGCCGCGCTCGGGCTGGCGGCGATTCGCCCCGTGCTGTCCCCGCCGGCCGCGCGCCGGCTCGCCTTCCCCACTGGTGCCGCGACCGGCGCCATCACCGCCGCCACCGGCGTGTTCATGCTGCCCATGGCGCCCTGGCTGCAGGCCAACGCCCTGCCGCGGGAGGAGATGGTTCAGGCGCTCGGTATCGCCCTCTTCGTCTCCGCCTTGTCGCTGGGCGCCGCGCTGTGGCTGACCGGCGGCTTCGCAGGTGGCGCGGATTGGGGCTCGGTGCTGGCGCTGCTGCCGGCATTGGCCGGGCAGTGGCTGGGCGCCCGGCTGCGACGGCTGCTGCCGGAGGCCGCGTTCCGGCGCGTCTTCTTTCTCGGCATCCTGGCGCTGGGGGCGCATCTGCTGTGGCGCTCGTTTCGTTAAGCAGGGATGGAACTCTTCCCCTGGGCCGTCCGCGCCGCCTGCCTCGTCCCCCTGCTCGCCGGCGGCGCCGGCGCGCTAACCGGCTTCGGCTTCCTCGACCAGTCGCACGGGCCGGCGGCGGACAGCCACGCCCGCTACCTTTCGGGCCTGCTGCTGGGCATCGGGCTCCTCGGCCTGTGGTGCGCGCAACGGCCCGTGGAGCGCGGCCTGGCCTTCGGCGCCCTGTGCTTCATCGTGGTGGTGGGCGGGCTGGCGCGGCTGGCGGGCTGGGTGCTGGCGGGGGTGCCGCCACTGTCGCAGGTGCTGCCGCTGGTGATGGAACTGGGCGTCGTCCCGGCACTCTGGCTCTGGCAGCGCCGGCTGGGGTGAGGCAAGACGGGCCATGCCCGATTGCCGCCTCTACCTCATCACCCCGCCCGTGCTGCCCGCGGGGTTCGCGGACACCCTGGCCGCGGCCCTGGATGCCGGCGACGTGGCATCCCTCCAACTGCGGCTGAAGGACGCAGCGCCCGACGCAGTGGCCCGGGCCGTCGAAACCCTGATGCCGGTGGCGCATGCCCGCGACGTCGCCTTCATCCTGAACGACGACGCCGCCCTGGCCGCGCGCCTCGGCTGCGACGGCGCCCACCTAGGCCAATCCGACGGCGACCATGCCGGTGCCCGCATGCTGCTGGAGGGAAAAATCCTCGGCATCACCTGCCACGCGTCCCGCCACCTGGCGATGACCGCCGGCGAAATGGGCGCCGACTACGTCGCCTTCGGCGCCTTCTTCCCCACCGACACCAAGCGCACCGAGCATGTGGCCGATACCGATCTCCTGGAGTGGTGGAGCGATGTGATGGAGATTCCCAGCGTCGCCATTGGCGGCATCACCGCGGCGAATTGCGCACCGCTGGTGCGGGCCGGGGCCGATTTCCTGGCCGTGGTCGGCGCGGTGTGGAACCATCCCGATGGCGCCGCGGCCGGGGTGCTGGCGATGAACGCCGCTTTGGCATCAGCCCACTAGCTGCTGCGTCAGTTGCCAGACCATTCTCCTGCCCGGGCCAGAGCGTGCTGAATCTGCCACCGAGTCACCCGAATATCCGTATGGCCAGGAGCAAAGTCGTCAATCGGCACATCGTTCTGATGTTCAGGGTCGTATGCATGCATCCCGGCCGGTACGATCGCCCGCGCCAGTTCTCGCAATTGGACAATTTGCCGCCGATGCTCCGCATCCGTGTCGGCCGCGGCATCGGAAGCAGCGACCACGGTTTGCAGGTTGCGTGTCAGAGTGGCGAGATCCATCGGTTCACCGGTGCGGCTTCCCGGCGGAAATGCATGGAGGAAAGCCAAGTGCAGATCGGTCGCATAACGCACGTATAGCGCGGCATGATGCGGTCCTATCGCGTCGGGGTGGACGTGCATTTCCGGCAGATGTCCCCTTCGCTCGCCCCAAGATGCCAAAGTATCGCTGGCGTGGCCCAAGACCGGCGAATACATACGAAGGCCGCCGGCGACACGGTGCGCATACGAGTCCCCAAATGCATGCAGCGCCAGTCCGAAATCCAACGGATTTTGGACCGGATTGATATTCCTTAGGATACCAGTGCGGCGAGTTGTTTCGGTCTCACAATTCCCTCCGGTCAGGGCGTGCAGTCCTCTCTGAATATTCAGACTGCGGGTAAGATCATCAAAAGAGCGCGGTGCCTGATGCATCATTGCATAGGTGCTACTCATCGAGGCGCTGAGGGCCAAGCTAGTGGCTGCAAATGAATATCCAGCCCGTGTTGCATCAAGTTCCGATACTTCGTCCGGTAATTGGGCATAGAAGGCGATCTGCCGGGCTAGGTCATCCCGGACACCTGCCGCAAACAACACATAATAAACGGTGTAGTAATGCCCCACTTCCTCCCAACAGGCGGGCTGCATGGGGTCCAGCGGCAGGCGCGCGCGGCCCAGGTGCCCCGCCGCCACCGCATGCGCCTCCAGCTCGGTCCAGGCGGTGGGCACGGCGTGACCCCGCCACAGCCGCTGCTGGGCGATATGCGCCAGCTCGTGCCGCAGCACCCGCGCATCGGCATCAGGCGCCAGGAAGACGCGGCCCTCCAGCGCCACGCCTGATGTGCCCAGGCTTTCGCAGAGCCGGGTGGCGAAGGAGTTGCGTTCGACGGGCGCGGACATTGCCGCAGCATGCCGCCGCGGCCGGCGTGGTTGCAAGGCGTCGCTGGCGGTTCTACCCCGCACCCATGCGTGAAGACCTGCCCGATGGCCCGACCGGCTGGCCCAGCTGCGTGCCGGAGCTGCTGGTGACGTCGCTGGCCGACAGCCTCGCCGTGTGGTGCGGCGTGCTGGGCTTTCGTGTCGTCTATGACCGGCCGGAGGCGAATTTCGCGATGCTGGCGCTGCATGGTGGCTGGGTGATGCTGGACCAGCTCGGCGACCCGCGGGATTGGCTGGCGGGGCCGCTGGAGCGTCCTTTCGGCCGTGGCCTCAACTTGGAATTCGACGTGCCGGCGGTCGATGTCATTCACGACGCGGCGGCCACGGCCGGCCTGCCCATCTTCCTGCCGATCCATGAGAAGCGATACCGGGTGCGCGGCCGGGACCTGGCGGTGCGGCAGTTCATCGTGGCGGACCCGGACGGCTACCTGCTCCGCTTCAGCCAGCGGCTGCGCCCGGATGGATGAACACGGCTTCCACCGCACCCTGCACCGCCCCGGGCTGCTGCTCGACGTGGGCGCGCACGATGGCGACTTCACCCGGCCGTTCGCCGCGCTGCCGGGCAGCCGCGTGCTGGCCTTCGAGCCATTGCCGAGCGCCTTTGCCCGTCTCGCGGCCCAGCCCTGGCCGGCGCACGTGGCCCTCCGGCGCGAGGCGCTGGGCGACCATCAGGGCGAGATCACCCTCACCCTGCCCGTCGTCGCCGGGGTGGCGCAGGAACAATGGGCCAGCACCACCAAGGGCTACGCCCAGCATGCGGACGTGGCCGAACTGCGCCACCAGGTGCCCCTCATCACCCTGGACAGCCTGCGCCTGACCGACCTCACCCACGTCAAGCTCGACGCGGAGGGCGGCGAGTACGAGGTGCTGCGCGGCGCGGGCGAGACGCTGACCCGCTGCCGCCCCATCCTGTCCATCGAGATCGAGGAACGCCACCGCGCCGGCGCGACCTACATGGTGCCGGCCTTCCTCGACGCGCTGGGCTACGACGCCTTCTGGGAGTGGTGGGGCGACTGGCAGCCCATGGCCGGCTTCGACCGCGCCCGGATGCACCAGGCCAACCCCGACCCGTCGAAGTTCGACGATCCCGGCGACTACGTGTTCGTCTTCTATTTCCTGCCGCGCGAACACACCCCCACCATGCTCGCCAAACTGCGTGCATCCGAGGCACGCTGATGCCCTTCCCGCCCATCACCCTCACCGAGCGGCTGCTGCATGCGGTGAAGCGGCTGGAGGTGACGACGCCCGCGGGCATCCGCCTCGCCAGCGGCTATTGCTGCCAGGTGCCGGTGAATGAGGAGCGCAGCCTGCCGGCCATCATCACCACCCGCCAGGCGCTGGCCCAGGCCAGCGCGGTGGCGACGCGTTTTCACCTCGCCGCCGCGGACGGCCCGATGCGCGAGAGCGTGACCCTGCGCATGGCCGGCCCCACGCTGAACATCGTGCATCACCCCAACCCCGGCGTGGACCTGGCCGCCCTGTTGCACGCCCGCGCCATGATCGCCTGGAGCGGGGCCAATCCCGGCCGTCAGCTGTTTTCGCAATGGCTTGACGAGGCCAGCTTCTTCGCCGAGGACCGATGGGAGGAGCTGGACGCGCAGGAGAGCGTGGCGGTGATCGGCGCGCCGGAAAAGCTATGGGACGGCGTCAACAACCTGCCGCTGCTGCTGGCCGGCAACACGGCCAGCCATCCGTTGCTCGACTATGCCGGCAAGCCTGAATTCGTGGTGAGCGCCCGCGTGCTGCCCGGCATGTGGGGCGCGCCGGTGTTCCTGCAGCAGGCCGGCGGCCGCGGCGGCCGCACGCCCGAGGCGCTGGCGCAGCGCAGCCGCTTCGGGCTGCTGGGCACGCTTCGTGGGGGAATGGGAGCCGACCCGCACGGGCTTGGGCTGGTGGTGAAGGCGCGGGAGACCAGCCGCCTGCTGGAGAGCGTGCGGGCCGATGTAGCGGGGCGGTTGAAGCCGAATTAACCCACCACGTGATACCCGCGCGAATAATAGATCAGCCCGCCCACCGCCTCGCTCACCCGTACCCGCACCACCTCCGCGAACAACACCGAATGCGTGCCCTTCTCCAGCACCTCGGTGATCCGGCAGTCGAAGCTCACCGCCGCGTCCAGCAGCGCCGGCGCGCCGGTTTCCAGCACCTCCCACTCGCCATGGCCGAACCGGTCCAGCCCCTCCAGCCCGGTGAAGCCGGCGAAAGCGTTGGAAATCTCCTCATGCCCGCCGCCCAGCGTGTTCACGCACAGCACGCCATTGCCCTGCACCGCCACCGCGGCGCTGGAGCCGCGGTTCATGCACACCAGCAACGTGGGCGGATCGTCCGTCACGCTGCACACGGCCGAGGCGGTGAAGCCGGCCCGCCCCGCCGGCCCGTCGGTGGTCACGATGTTCACCGCGGCCCCCAGCCGGGCCATGGCGTTGCGAAAATCCTTGCGATCCATCTGCGGCGCTTTCAGCAGGGTGAGAGTCGGATGCGTTCGATGCGGGCATCGAGGCGGGAGCGGGTATCGTCCACATCGGTGCCGATGGCGATCTCCTGCAGCGTCGGCGGGTCGCCGCCGAAGGCGGCACGCCAGTCGCGGTCGAGGTCGACCCGCTCCTCGAACCACTGCCCGGTCTGGCTGCGGGCGTGGCGCAGCGGATGGACATGCCCGAGCCCCGCGAGCCACGGCGAGTAGAAGCGCGGCGGCTCCGTGCCCATGCCGCCCCAGATGTAGATCAGCACTGCCCGCGGCAACGTGTGGCCGCCCGCCGCCCCCTGCGCAATGGCGTGCTGCGCGCGCTGCCACACCGTGGAAGTGCGCGGAAAGGCGGCGAAGCCGACAGCGACCGAGATGGCGCGGTCGTCGCCGCCGCGGCGCGTCACATCCGTGCCCGGTGGCCCGAAATCCACCCGCCAACGCCAGCTCAGGCACTGCACCACGCCCGAGACGCGGCGCCAGACGAAACTCCCGGTAGAATCGGCCTGAATACGCAACGCCCCGTCGGGCTGCGCGGTGAAGCGGGCCGGCTGCACCCCCTGGTATTCGCCATGAGTCCAGCCGCTGCCCGCCAGGTCCTCGGGTGAGGTGGCGGCGCTGGCCGGCAGTGCGGCGGCGGCAAGCATGGTGCGACGATGCATCGTGGCGTTACATGCGGCCAGCCACGCATCGACACAAGGAGCACAGCATGGGCGAGATCACCATCCGGGCCACCGACGGCAGCGGCAGCTTCACGGCCTATGTCGCGGAACCCACCGGCAAACCCGCCGGCGCCGTCCTGATGATCCAGGAGATCTTCGGCGTGAATGCGACCATGCGCGCCCTCTCGGACTGGGTGGCCAGCATGGGCTTCTGGGCCATCAGCCCCGACCTGTTCTGGCGCCAGGAGCCCGGCGTGGTGCTGGACCCCGATGCGGGGCAGGAACAGTGGCAGCGCGCCTTGGCGCTGATGCAGGGCATGGACCAGGCGAAGGCGGTGGACGACCTGAAGGCCACCATGGCCGCCGCCCGCGTCCTGCCCGGCTGCAATGGGCGGGTCGGCACCATGGGCTTCTGCCTGGGCGGCCGGCTGGCCTTCATGATGGCGCTGGAATCGGACGCGCAGTGTCACATCAGCTACTACGGCGTCGGGCTGGAGGGACTGGTGGGCAACGCCGCGAAGATCACCGCGCCGACCATTCTGCACATCGCCGAAAAGGACAAGTTCGTGCCGCCGGAGGCGCAGCGGGCGATCGAGGAGGGGTTGGCGGATACGCGGCTGGCCCGCGTCGAAATCTATCCCGGCGTGGACCACGCCTTCGCCCGGGTGGGCGGCCACAGTTACGACGCGCGGGCGGCCACCATCGCCAATGGGCGCAGCGCCGAGCTGCTGGTGAAGATGCTGGGCTGACGGGGTGCGCCAGCCGAAGCGCCGGCGCTCAGTCCTGCAGGGTGATGCCCCGCGCCCGGATCACCTCGGTCCAGCGCGTCAGCTCCGCTTCCATCACCCGGCTCAACGCCGCGCCATCGCCGCCCACCGGCACGCCGCC
>CAXTJY010000117.1:4053-9317 GCA_964244395.1 uncultured Rhodovarius sp. | reverse complement strand
AAGGCCAGCCGGCCGCCGGCATAGTCGAGCCGCAGAACATGGCCGCCATCGGCCTGGCCGTAGAGGGCCTGACGCCGGGCCTGCATCATGGGCACCATCGCGGACCCGCCGTCGAGCCTGCGGAAGGCCGCGGGCGCGGTATTCCCGGGGTCGAACGGCTCGGCCCAGCGGCCGGCGAAATGGACCGCGCCTGCCAGCACCAGCTCGGCGGAGGCCGGCAGCCGCTCGACGATGCGGGTGATGGCGCCGCGGGTCATCCGCTCGACCCATCGGTTGATGACGGCCTCGGCACCGGGCGCGGCGAAATCGACGATGCCGGTCCGCACCTCGCCGGTGCGCCGCGCGGCGCGCTTCCAGCCTGGATCGAAATGGCCCCCGGTCGGGCACCAGGCCGAGTAGCCCTGGTTGAGCCTGGCCAGCGCGCCGCTGCCGGCCTCGCGCTGCCGGTTTCGCAAGTCGGCCAGCTGTGCGGCGCGGGCGCCGCGGCGCCCGCTGAGGCCGAGCAGCCGGGCGAGCCCGCCGCCCGGCTGCTGGCCGAGCGCCAGCAGGCCCAGGGTAGCGTGCAGGTTGCTGGGCGAGAGCAGGTGATTGGCGGCGCCGCTTCGCAACCCCGTCTCGGCCAGCAGCCTGTCACCCAGCGCCGTAACGGCAGGCGCCGCGGTGCTGACCGCGGGCTGCTGGGCAGCAGCCGCCAGATTGCAGATCGACGGGACGGCCAGGGCGGCCAGGGCCAGACTGCGGCGCATGAAGATCGGGTGGCAGGGCTGTGTCATGCACCCATTCTAGTCAGGGCGAAGGGGTGGGGGACCTCGCCGGCGCTCATGCGGAAGGAGACGCGCTGCCGGACCCCCGCCGAGGCCGCCAGCACGGGCGCGCGCTCGCGCACGTGGAAGCCCAGGGCCAGCTGGTCCACCGAGCGGCCGGCGGATGGCCGGGCCAGCGAGCCGTTCAGCGCTTCCAGCAGCGCCACGGTGAACGGGCTGTTGCGTTGCCCGGGCGCCGCATCGGCGGCCGCCTCCTGGGCGCTGGCCGCGGCCAGCACGAAGCGCCCGGTCTCGTTCTGCAGGTTGCCGGCGAAATCCAGGCTGAAGCCGCCGGCATGGCACGTATCGAGCAGCAGGATGCCGTTATGGGAGGGCAGCGCGCTCCACAGGGCGACCAGTTCCTGGTCGTCCAGGCAGTGCTCGCCCAGGCTGTCTTCCTCGACGTCCTCCGGCAGGTAGGGGAGGAAGAGATATCGCTCTGGCTGCTTCTGCCCATGGCCGGCCAGGAACAGGACCACGGTATCGTCGATGCCGGTCTGTTCGGCCAGGCTGGCGAAGGCTGCCTGGATACCGGCGCGGCTGGCCTGTTCGTCGTTCAGCACCAGGCTGTTCACGTTGCCGAATTCGGATGCCGGACGGGCCCGAAGCAGGGCATCGACGGCCCGGGAATCGTTGACCGCATTGGAAAGGCTGCGAATGCCCAGGCTCGCGGCGGTGCTGTAGTCGTCCACGCCGATGCTCAGCACATGCAGGGTGGGCCGCCGGGGCAGCGCCCGCCGGGGCGCGTTCAGCTCCACCGCCGCGCTCTCGCCGAAGGCGCCGTTGCCGGAATCGTAGGCGCGAACCGTGATGGCGTTGAGCCCGGCGCCGATCAGGACGCTTCTCTCGACCACCACCGTGCCGGTCTGGCCGCCCGCATTCGCCACCCGCCCCAGCCCGCGGGTTGCCGAGCGTCCGGCATTCTGCCCGTTGACGAAGACGTCCACCTGGCCGAGTCCGCCGCCGCGATCCTCCAACGACAGGCGAAGCTTGATCTCGGTGACGCCGTTCGGCAGTTGGAACGAGTGGCCGGGCTGCGGTAGGGCCGCCGCCACCGCGGCCGCCGCCACTGGGGCCGCCGCTGGAGCCGCGACCAGGGTGGCGGCCGGCAGGGCTTCGACGGCGGCGCCTCCGGCCTCGCGAACCCGACCCAGGCCGCGAGTGGCGCTGGTCCCGGTCAACGCAAGGCATTGTTCCTGACCGCCTGGCTGCGTGAAACACAGCGCGGCCAGCGTGACCCGGGGCGGAATGGCGCGATCGAGGAGCCGGCGCACATCGCCGATTTCGGCCAGCCGCTCCCGCAAGGCGGTCTCATCGCCTCGCGCCAGCCGCGCCGCCACAAGGTCCTGCGCGAAGAAGACGCGGTGGAGCTGGTGGAAAGCGACCCAGTCCGCTGCCTCGGCCGGCCCGCGATTCAGGTGGAAGCCGGCCAGATCCTGGCCGCCGTCATCGGCGTGGTCGAAGAACCCCTCGGGGGTCCACAGCAGCCAACGGCGACGGTCGGCATGAACGAATAGCGAAGCCCGCAGTGCGAGCGGCCTGGCGCCGGCCAGGTCGTACCAGCGCAGGGTGCCGTCGCCGAGCGCGGCCACGATCTGACGGCCATCGGCGGTCGGCTGCACGCCCCAGACCGTGGCGGGGGTGACCGTGGAGGGTCCTTCGCGGCCATCGGCGCCGAACAGGCGAAGCCGCTGGTCGGTCCCCAAAACGAAGCCGCCGCGCGGCAGCAGGGCGGCGGCCCGTGCCCGCTCATCGGCATCCAGCGGCAAAGGCACTTCACCCAGCCGCGGAGTGGCGCCATTCAGCCAGTCCCGCAGTGGAAGCGATCCGGTAACAGGCCCCGGCAGCCGGCTGGCACCTTCCATGGGGCTCAACTGCCGCGCCCGCACGTCGAAACGCAGAATCTGCTGGCCGCCCATGGCACTCCCGAACTCGACCTCGAGCCCGTCGGCTGAAACCCGGAAGCTGGCTGGGCCGCTGCCGCGACCGAACTGCGTGGCATCGTGCGAGATCTGGAAATGACCGGCGGCGATGCCCCGGAAGTCGCAGCGGGGCGCACCCTGCCGAAGGCCGCCCTGGCCCTCGCCGCGGATCACCCCCCAGGACGGGTCGGCGGTGGCGAAGCTGAAGCCGCCGCCCTCCATCCCCGGCGCGAGATGCGTGACGGTATCGCGCGCGCCGAGTTGCAGCAGTTGCGGCGGCTGCGCGAGATTGGGCCAGCGCAGCGCCACGCTGCGGCCCTGCGGGTCCAGCACGAAGCCGGCCGCGAGCAGCGCCCCACCCGACCAGGCCACGCTGCGCAGGTTCTGCCGCTCGGCGCCCAGCGCGCGGCCGAGCGGCGGCGTGGGCCTGGCTGCGAGGGTGGCGCCATCCAGCAGGCGCAGCTGCGGTGCGTTGGCGAGGCCGACCGCCAGCAGCCGCCCATCGGGCGACAGCGCGATATCGCCGGGCAATCCGCCCTCGGTCAGCCGGTGGACCGGGCCGCTTTGCTGGTCGGCGGTCACGATGCGGACGGTGCCGTCGCCCGCCGCGACGTAGAGCTGGCCGGCGGCACCAAAGGTCAGCGCCCGGATGCCGCCCCGGATACCGAGATCGGGGCGATGGGTGACGTTACGCCGCTGAAAATCGACGAAGGCGATGCCGAAGTCGCGGGCGAAACCCACGACCATGCGGCCGCCATCGGGCGAGAAGGCGAGCGCGGTGATGCTGGCGCCGACGCCGGTGGGCAGGCGGCGCATCCTGCTGCCCACAACGTCGAAGCCGTACAGCACGGCCTCGCTGCCGAAGGCCGCGCCGGTCTGTCCCCCCACCCAGGCGATGGCGCCGTCGGGCGTCATGGCAGCGGCGAGCAACTGGCCCTCGTCGCCGGGCGCGATGGGCGGCCGGAAGGTGCGCAGCAAGGCCCCGTCCGCGGCCCAGAGGCGCGCTGTCTTGTCGGCCGACACGGTCAGGATGCGGCTGCCGTCGGGCGAGGGCAGGGCACGCAGGATGGCCGAGGCGTGGGTGCCCAGTTCGATCCGAAGGAAGGGCTGGACGGAGGGGCGGACCTGCGCCCCTGCCTCGCCCGGGTCGAAGGCCGTGCCGGCCGCAAATGCGGTCGCGGCCAGCACCGCTCGCCGCCCGACCCTGGGCAGGTCGGGCCTCACATCTCGAACGATACGCTGCGCGCCTCACGCGCCAGGCTATCGGCGCCGGAGGCGAAGGCGTCGCGGGCGGACACCGCCGTCGCGGCCGATTGCAGAACGTCCCGCCCCGAGCCGTCCACCTCGCTCGGCCGCAGCGCCGTAGCGCGGACGAAACTGCGTTGCGAGCCCTGATCGACCACCAGCCATCCGGGCATGGTGCCGATCACGCGATAGGGGCTGCCGCTGGCGATCCGGCCGCGCTCCGACGCCTCATCCAGTGCCGCCTCGCGCAGGGCGCCTTCGGCGCTGCCGCGGAATTCGCGCGCCGGCGCCTCGCGCGCCAGGGCGCCGACGCTGACGAAGCTCGGGCGGCCGCCGCTGGTGGGCTGAACGCGCAGCCACTGGCCATCACGCGCCGTCACCCGCACGCTCTGGCCGGGACGCAGGCTTCCCGAATCGGCGGCGGAGTCGCTCGCGCTGGCGCGCAGGGACGCGGTCCGGGCGGCGATGCCGGTGAAGGGCCGGAAGCCGGCTTCCGTCGCCAGGCCACCGCCGTTGATGTTCCGGCTGGAGTCGGCGAGGAGTCGGGACTCCCCGGCGAGACGCTGGTCGAAGGAGCGGACCAGGGTCACGTCATCATCGAACCAGCCGCGGATTTCGCGCATGCGGGCCTCGCCGTCGGGGCGGGGCATGCCGCCGGAGCGGACCCGGACGCGGACGGCCTGCACCTGCTCCCGCCGGCAACGGGTGAGCTGTTCCAGCGCCAGCTGCGCGCCGGTGACCTTGGCGCCGAAGCTGTCCACCGCGGCGGCCTGATTGAGCAGGGCCTGGCGGCGCTGCTCGGCCTGCATGGTCTGGAAATTGGCGTCGATCAGCACCGCGGTGACGCCGACGGCGGCGATGGAGGCGCCGACGGCGAAGCCCGCGCCGGCGTTCCTGGTGATCAGGCCGGTCGCGATGCCTGCCAGGGCGCCGGCGCCGATGGCGAGCGCGGCGCGTTCGCCGACGCTGAAGCTCGGTTCGGTCTGGCGGAACGTGGCGCGATGAATGGCGCAGATGTCGTCCCGCGCGTCGGTGACGAGAGGGCCAGACGTCTGCGGTTGGCAGGCCGCCAGCAGCGGGACGACCGCGCAGACGGAGAGGATGGGAAGCAGGCGCTTTTTGCCGGTGTCGAGCACGCAATGGCCTCCGCTGATCATTGATGACAGCACGAAAACGTGAGCACTATAATGACTGCGCATGAACGATCCAGCCCTGTTCGCCCCTATCAAGAAGCAGGGCGCAGGTTTTTTCAGGCCCGCCCCCACCCCCCCTCCCTTCGCCACGCGCAAAAGAG
>CAXTJY010000117.1:1658-4043 GCA_964244395.1 uncultured Rhodovarius sp. | reverse complement strand
AGCGCAGACGCAACCGAAGGGAACTCGACCATGACCAGTGCATTCAGCAACCCGGGGCGGACCATGCTCCAGGCCGTGACCTCTCTCGCTGTGTTGGGGACGGCCGCCTATGTGGTGGCGCCCGGCCCGGTGACCGGTGCGTTCCACGAACTGCGTGACCGCCTGGCCTGGAGCGCCGAGACCTGCGCGCTGGCGCCCGACCGGTGCCTGGCCGACCGCATCCCGGCGCTGCTGCGGCGCACCGCGGAGGTGCGGGAGTCACGGGCGCAGGCGGAAGTGGGGCTGCGCGCCGTGTCGGCCGAGGACGCCCGCCTGCGTAGCCTGCTGGATGCCAATCTGGGCCAGCAGGCCCTGTTGCGCAGCCGGTACAACGATGCCGTGAACCGCGGGCTGGAGCGGATGAACTTCCTGGGCAATCCGCTACCCCTGGCGGAGGGGCAGGCGCAGGCGGCGTCGCTGGCGGCGGAGCAGGCGCAGTTCACCTCCAGCCTGAACGAGATGCTGCCGCCGCGCCGTGAGGCGCTGAACCGGGCGCGGCAGGAGGCGATCCTGATGGAAAACCGCCTAACCACGACGGTGGCGACGGCCGAGGCGGAGCGCGCCTTGATCGCATCCGGCCAGACCATGCGCAGCGCCAGCGCGCTGCTGGCCGACATGAACGGCATGGAGCGAGAGGCGGGCCGGGCCATCAGCCAGGTGCGCAGCACGGTGGAGCTGGCCGGCGCGCAGACGGCGGCGCAGCGGGCCGGCTGGATCACCGCCGGCGCCAACTTCGACTTCCAGGCGTGGCGCGGCCAGCGCCCGCAGGGCGATTGATCACCAGAGGAGATGGGCATGGCGGACAGGGACGCAGGCAAGAGACTTGACGATGCCAGGGCATTCCTGGAGGGGGCAGGCGGGACGGCGGGGACGGCGTCCCTGCTGCAGGGCATCCGGTCCCGGCTGGCCCAGGCGTTCAATGCCGATCAGCCCCTGGAGGACCTGCTGCCGATGATCGTGGTGCTGGGCGGCGGCGAAGGGCTGGTGTGGGATGCGACCCGCCAGCGGCTGGCGCAGCGGTTCGGCGCCGACTGGCTGGCGGTGGCGATGTCGCCTGGTGGGCTCGCTCGCCTGCTGGGGCCTGAATTGCCGGACCAGCCCCGCCGCCGCGGTGCGCTGGAACGGAACCTGAACCTGACCGAGCGCGCCATGGTAGGCGCACAGAAGGGTCGGGCTCCGGTCGATCTGGAAGGTCTGAGCCGGGCGCATGCCTGGCTGCGTGACAGGCTGGGCGCGCTGACCCCGCGCGAAGCCGCCATCCTGATCCACCTCCGCCTTGCGGATGCCGGATCGCTGATCCCGCCACCGCTGCTCGATGCGGTCGCGGCCCTGCTGCGGCCGTCCGCCGAGCGGGTCATGCTGGAACGCACCCTGTTGTCCCAGCGGCTTGGCATGTCGTTGCCCTGCTTTGGAGCCGAAGGCACGCGCCTCTGCAGGTATTGGCTTGAACTGAGGGAGGGCGCCCATCGCGCCACCGGCGTGCACCCTTTTGGAGATCCCGATGATGAACACTGACCCATCCGACGAATGGCTGGCCGAACTTCTTGCCCAGCAATCCGACGATTCCCCATCGGCCAGGCCCATCGCCGCGGCGCGGATGATCGCCATCGCGGCCGATCCCGGCCAGATGACCGGGGCGGAAATGGCCTCGCTCATGCTCTCGCCATCGTTGCGTGCCGAATTCGCGGCCGCCCGTGCGGCGCCGGCCAACGACAACATGGTGTTCAGGCTGATCACCATGGCGGCAAGCGACGGCGCCGACGTGCCGCTCGAATTCGTCATCGATGACGTCGCCCGCCTGTCGCTGCGCCGCGGACCGGTGCCGAGCCTGCCCTTCCTGCTGGCGCTGGCGCTGGACCCTTCGCTGCCGGGCGGCCCCACGGGGCGCCGGGTGCGGCTGCGCGAGGAAGGGGTGGGCTTCGTGTGGCTGGAGGCCACGAGCGACGCGCAAGGCATCGCACACGCCCCCTGGCGGCACGGCGACGTCACACCGCATCAGCGGCTTCAGGCCGGCGCGCGGCTTCGCCTCGAATTCCTCGATCCGCCATGAGCGGCGCGGTCCAGATCCTGGTGCCCGTGGTGCCCCCGTTCGGCGACGGCAGCCTGCGGGAGTATTGCTTCTGGTTGGCACCCGGGAGCGGCCTGGTTCCGCAATTCGAGGATCCGGCACAAAGCGAGCCGTTCCACAAGGCGCGGGCGCATCTGTTCGGCGCCGCTGGGCAAGTGCTGACGCAGGGAGGCGACAGCCAGATTCACGTGGCAGTGGCTTCGGTGGAGCCCTTCGGCGTGGCAGGCGACAGCAGCATGCTGGCGGCGGCGCTCGGCTTTCTGGCCACGCGCGGGGTC
>CAXTJY010000117.1:928-1648 GCA_964244395.1 uncultured Rhodovarius sp. | reverse complement strand
GGGGTCGGCCCGGCTGCCTGGTCGGCGCTGTCGCCGATCGTGGCCAGCGGCATCCTGCTGCCCGCGCTGGATGGCAAGGGCGCCGCCGGCGAGCGCCTGCGGGTCATGCCGGTCGCCGGGCTGGTGAAGAAGTTGAAGGCGGTTCTCGATCATGCCCCGAAGGGGACGCTGGTCCTGATTCCCCGGCCGTCCTCGGCAAGTGAGGATACCGAGGTGGCATCGGTGCTGGCCGAGCTCGATCGCGCCGGATTCAACGTCAGACGTGTCGGCACCCTGGCCGAAGCGGCGGCGGCCTGGGTGCCGGCCGCCCTATGGGCCGATGCCGGGATCGCCGCCGCCTTTGCCGGGGTCGGGGCCGTCGCACCGCCTGCCAAGCATGCGCCCCGAGTGCTGCAGGGGGCGGCGGCCGTCATGGTGGGCGCCTGCGCCTGGGTGGCGCTTTCCTGGCCTGTTCAACCGGAACGACGGGTGGAGCCAGGGCAGGGACCCGGCCAGGCCGATAGCTGCCTGATCGACGGTGTGCCGCGCCTGGGTGCATCGGAGCTGCGTGGCGCCGGCAGGCGGCAGGGCGAGGCCTGCGCGGCCGTGCGGGCGTGCGACGCGGTGGCCGGCCACCCGCTGGACCCCGAGCTCCCCGGCGTCGGCGGCATGGGATACCACTTCGTGAACCCTGCACTCGCCGGCGACGCCAAGATCGATCCGACCACACCCGAGATCCTC
>CAXTJY010000117.1:0-918 GCA_964244395.1 uncultured Rhodovarius sp. | reverse complement strand
GCGTCGGCGTGGGCGCCATCCATCTGGCCCAGCCCGAGCGCGCCGTGGGTGCCAGGCGGCAGTGCCAGGCGGCGGTTGATCTGGCGCCACGGGATGGCAAGTCGCGCTGGCATCTGTCGCGTATCCTCGAAGCGACGGGCGAGAGCGACATGGCGATGCGCGAGCGCGACACGGCGGCGAGCCTGGGTGAGACCATGTCGCGCCTGCGCCTGGCGCAGGAGGACTTGCGGGGCAATGCGCCGGCCGCCGGGCGTGAACAGATGGCTCTATTGGCCGGTGCGGCCCGCCCGCCGCCGCAGGCCATCTACCTGAACGCCGTGGCGCAGCTGTGTGGCCTGGGCGGGCCGGTCGATCCGGCGGGCGCCGCCAGTGCAGGCCCCACTCTTCTGGACATGTCGCGCCGCTATGATCGCAGCAGGGACTTTGCCGACCAGGCGATCGAACTGGCCGGGGTGGTGCAGTCCGCGGTCAGCGACCCCGCGCGCGCGGCGCGGTACTGCGCGCCCATCCGGATCTCATCGCAGGGAAGACAGCCATGAATTACTCCTTCACCCGCCGGGCCGCCTTCCTCGCTCCGCCCGCGCTGCTTTCGCTGCGGGCCCAGGCCCAGTCCCCGGCCCCGGCCCCGGCGCAGCCCGGCACACGCGGCATGGGCGGCGTGGTGGGCGAGATCGATGCGGGGACCGCGGCGCCGAACCTCGACCTGATCCGCAGCATGCGGCCGGAACTGTCGCACCTGGCCCAGCCGCAGGAGCCCGGCCCCACGCCGTTCCCCGGCAATATCCATGCGTGGCTCGACCGGGCCGATGGGCGTTACGCGCTGGGCGACACGGCGCGCCTGGCGGTCGAGACCAGCGTGGACGCCCATGTCCAGGTGCTGGGGGCCAGCGCCGATGGCAAGCCGGTGTGGCTTTACCC
>CAXTJY010000116.1:7301-9319 GCA_964244395.1 uncultured Rhodovarius sp. | reverse complement strand
GTGCGCAGGAAGGGGTGGCCGCTGCAGCCCATGTGGTCGTGCCGGAACTGGTCGGCCATGATGAAGAGCACGTTGCGCATGCTGGACTTTCCTGGGCTTCAGGCGAAGCTGGAGGGCAATCCCCGGGGAGGTCAATCCATGCTGCGCCGCGCGATCCTGGCTTCGCTCCCTGTCGCGGCGCTGGCGCAGGGTGACATCAACCGCCTGGTGGTGACCAACCCGCCGGGGGCGGCGTCCGACGCCGTGGCTCGCATCCTGGCCGACGCGGCAAGCCGGTCCGGCCTCGGCACCACCGTTGTGGAGAACCGACCCGGCGCCAACGGCAACATCGCCGCGGGCTTCGTGGCCCGCGCCCGGCCCGATGGGCGTACGCTGCTGATCGCGTTGGACACCACCTTCACGGTCGGGCCGCACATCTACGCCAATCTGGGGTTCGACCCGGCGGCGCTGGAGCATGTCGCCCTGCTCGGGCAGTTCCCGCTGGCGCTATTGGTGCATCCCGGCAGCGGCCTTCGCGACCTGGCCGGGCTGGTGGCCGCCACGCGCGGCAGCGGGCTGCTTTACGTCTCAGCCGGCGCCGGCTCGCCGGGGCATCTGGGGATGGAGGCGCTGCGGCTGCGGCTCGGCCTGCCGGCCTCGGGCTTCATCCACGTGCCGATGCGCGGCAATGCCGAGGTGGTGGCGGAGCTGCTGGCGGGGCGGGTGCAGGCCGGCATGGTCGCTATCGGCGGCGGCGTGCAGATGATCCAGCAGGGCCGGGTGCTGGCACTGGCCACCGCCGGGGCCAGTCGCGACCCGACGCTGCCCGAGGTGCCGACCCTGGCCGAGGCAGGGGTGCCCGGCCTCGTCATCCGCTTCGGCTTTACACTGAGCGTGCCGCGCGGCACGCCACGGGCGGTCCAGGAGGCCTGGCTGGCGTTGGCGCAAGAGACGTTCGCCGCGAACCAGGCGCGCATCGCCGGCTTCGGCGTGGTGCCGGAAGTGCTGGATGCTGCCACGGCCCGGGGCTGGATCGCCGAAGCCCAGGCCAACTGGGGCGTGGTTGCGCGCGAAGCCGGGATGCGAGTCGACTGACGCAACTCCCGCGGCCGTTCCTGCATTGTTCTGGCATGAGCGAACACAACCCCAAGACCGATCCCGAGCCCGGCAGCAACACCGTCAAGGACCCGAAGGACTGGACCACCGGCGATGAGCCGATGACCGGCGCCCAGGCCTCGTACCTCAAGACGCTGAGCGAAGAGGCCAAGGAGCCCTTTGAGGACGGACTGACCAAGGCGGAGGCCAGCATCCGCATCGACGCGCTGCGCGAGCGTACCGGCAAGGTCTGACGGGACCCTGGGTCGGCAAACTCGCCGAGACCTGACAGCGCGCCTTATCCAGGGTTACGCTGCGGCCAGGGGAGACGTCATGGCCGACACATTCGACTACATCATCGTGGGCTCCGGCGCTGCAGGCTCGGTGCTGGCGGACAGGCTGAGCGAGGATGGGAAAAACACCGTGTGCGTGCTGGAGGCGGGGCCGGCCGACAACAACCCCTGGATCCATATGCCGGCGGGCTTCACCAAGACGTTGTCCAACCCTGCCGTGTCCTGGCAGTTCAGCACCGAGCCGACGGCGTTGACCGGCGGGCGGCGCATCAACACCATCCAAGGCCGGGTGCTGGGCGGCAGCACGTCCATCAATGGCATGATCTACAATCGCGGCCAGCCGGACGACCTGAACAACTGGGCGCAACGCGGCAATCGCGGCTGGGGCTATGCGGATTGCCTGCCTTATTACAAGCGCAGCGAAAAGCGCATAGGGATGGCGGGGGAGAACCGCGGCACCGAGGGCGGCATGCCGGTAACGGACATGGACTGGATTCACCCCGTCTCCGAGGCATTCATCGAGGGCTGCGTGGCGGCCGGCATTCCGCGCTGCGCCGACTACAACAGCGGCGAACAGGCTGGGGTGGGGTATTTTCAGCGCATCATCCAGGGCAACCGGCGGGTGAGCGCGGCGCGTGGCCGGCTGCGGCC
>CAXTJY010000116.1:0-7291 GCA_964244395.1 uncultured Rhodovarius sp. | reverse complement strand
GCTATGGCGCGGCCCAACCTGACGGTGCGTACCAACGCCCGCGCGGTGAAGCTGTCGTTCGAGGGCAAGCGCTGCGTCGGGCTGGAATACGCCGCGAGCCACGATGGCCGGCGCACCGAAATTCGGGCCGGACGCGAGGTCATCCTCTCCGCCGGCACCGCCAATACGGCGCGGTTGCTGCAAATCAGCGGCGTGGGGCCGGCCGGGCTGCTGGAGCAGCTGGGCGTGACGCCGGTGCATGTGCTGCCCGGCGTGGGCGAGAACTTCCGGGATCACTACGCCAGCCGCTTCATCATGCGGGCCAAGCCCGGCACGGTCACCTTGAACGAGCTGGCGCGCGGCTGGCGGCTGGGGGCGGAGCTGGTGAAATGGGCCACCGGCCGCCCTTCCATCCTGGCCACTGCGCCCAGCCACGTCTTCGTCTTCTGGAAAAGTTTTGCGGGGCTGGACCAGCCGGACCTGCAATGCGTCTTCACGCCCGGCAGCTATAAGCCCGGCAAGACCTACATCCTGGACGACTATCCGGGCGTGTCCGCCGGCTCCTGGCAGCACCGGCCGGAAAGCTCCGGCTACGTCCGCGCCCGCAGCACCAATGCCTGGGAAGACCCGGAGCTGCAACCGAACTACCTAGCGGATGAGAACGACCGCCGGGTGCACATAGGCGGTTTGCGCATGATGCGGCGCCTGCTGCACACGCCGCAGCTGGCGCCCTTCCTGGAGGGGGAGACGCTGCCGGGCGAGGATGTGCAGACCGATGACGAACTGCTCGACTTCGCGCGCAGCAACGGCGTGACAACTTACCATCTGATCGGCACCGCCAAGATGGGGCCGGAGACCGACCCGATGGCGGTGGTGAGCGACCGGCTGCTGGTGCATGGCATGCAGGGGCTGCGGGTGGTGGATGCCTCGATCATGCCGGCGATGACCTCAGCGAACACGATGGCGACGACCTTGATGATTGCGGAAAAGGCTTCGGACTTCATCCGGGCCGGGGAGTAGGGGTCAAAACTCCAGCTCCGCCTGCCGCCCGGCCTTCGCCGCCTTCTGCGCGGCCTTCGCCCGCGTCTCCACCGGGTGGTCGTTGCCGAAGGTGCGCGCCCGGCTGCCGTGCCGCTCGAACACGGTCTGGGCGTCCGCCCGGAAGCCAGGCTCGGCTCGCATCGCCGTGATCCGTGCCTTCGCCGCCCGCGCGGCTTCTGCGACATCCACCAACGGCGGCGGGTATCCCGGCGCGCCGCCGGCCATCCAAGGCACGTGCCGCATCGGCGCCGGCAGCCCCGCCAGCTCCGGAACCCACTTGGCGATGAACCTGGCCTCCGGGTCCTGGTCCAGCCCCTGCTTCACCGGGTTGTAGATGCGCGGCGTGTTGATGCCGGTGGCGGCGGACTGCATTTGCACCTGCGGCCAGTGGATGCCGGGCTCATAGTCGGTGAAGAGCCGCGCCAGGCGGGTGCCGCTGGCCTCCCAATCCAACGCAAGGTGGTAGCTCGCCACCGCTTGCACCATCGCCCGCATGCGGAAGTTGAGCCAGCCCGTGGCGATGAGGCTGCGCATGCAGGCATCGACGAAGGGCAGCCCGGTGCCGCCCTCGGCCCACGCCAGCAAGGTTGGGTCGGCAGGCGCGGTCGGGCGCCGGTGCGCCTCCGCCGCCGGGTGCGCGGCGCGCCGTTCCAGCTCAGGCTCACTCTCGAGCTTCTGGATGAAGTGGCAGTGCCAGTGCAGCCGCGAGAGCAGCGACTGTGCATTGCCGCGCGCGATCGCCGGATCCTCACGCGCTACCTCTGCCGCCACCCGCTGCACCGCCTCACGCATCGAGATGCTGCCCATCGCCAGATGCGGTGACAGGCGGGAGCAGACACGCGCGCCCGAGATCGGCGAGGACATGCCGCGCCGATAGTCGGCGCCGCGGCCGGCAAAGAAGCTGTCCAGCAGGACCAGCCCCGCCGCCCGGCCGGGTGGCTGCAGCCGCAACAGCCCGTCATCGCGCGGCCATTCCGGCAGCGCGCCAGCTGGCTCGTCGGTGCCCTGCAGCCGAGGCGGCACCGCGATGAGCGGCGCCTCCATCCGCCGGGCGAAGAAGCGCGCCCAATGATCCCGGTCGCGCATCCGGCGTTGCACGCCGAATTGCGCGTGCTCCCCCCATGCCACGTCGTTCGCGCGGGCCCAGGCGCCCACCCGCAGGTCGCGGGCGTAGGTCCACAGGTTGCCGGTCTCCTCATGGCTGTGCAGCGCCAGCGCGCCGTGGCGTTGACGCAGCGCCTCCAGAACCTCAACCACATCGCCAATGCGCACCACCAGCGGCGCGCCGAGCGCCGCCAGTCGCGCCGACAGGTCGGCCACCGCGCCGCGGGTGAAGGCCCATTGCCGGGGCGACGCATCGGGCAACCGCCAATATTCCGGCTCCGCCACATACAGCGGCAGCACCGGGCCCGCAGCCGCGGCCCGCGCCAGCGGCGCGTGATCCGTCACCCGCAGGTCACGCTTGAACCAGACGACCTGAATCATGCATCCGATGTGATGATCGGCCGCTTGCACGGCAAGCCTGCGGGGGTTCAGGCTGGGCCGACAGCTCGTCGGACACGAGCCGACCGCGGAGCGATCCTGGGGTTTTCGGCCCACAGGGGCGCCGGCGGCGGCTGGATGCCCGCCGGACTGGCGACCTGAGCCATTCGAAGGAGCCCCCATGCGCAACCACTTGCACGAAGCCGATATCGCCCATGTCGTCCATCAGCAGACCGACCTCGGCGCGCACCAGAAGCATGGCGGCAAGCTGATCGCCCGCGGTGACGGCGTGCATGTGTGGGATACCGAGGGCAAGCAGTACATCGAGGCGATGGCCGGGCTATGGTGCGCCTCGCTGGGCTTCTCGGAGAAGCGCCTGGCCGAGGCGGCCTACAAGCAGATGCTGCAACTTCCCTACTACCACACCTTCTTCGGCCGCGGGCACGAGCCCAGCGTGCTGCTGGCCGAGAAGCTGGTGGCGTTGGCGCCGGCCGGCCTGAACCACGTGCTGTTCCAGTGCTCGGGGTCGGAGGCGAATGACGCTGCGATCAAGCTGATCTGGTATCACAACAACGTCCTGGGCCGGCCGGCGAAGAAGAAGATCATCGGGCGTATCCGCGGCTACCACGGCAACACCGTGGCCAGCGCCTCGCTGTCCGGCCAGCCGCACATGCATGCGGATTTCGACCTGCCGCTGGGCGGCCGCTTCCTGCATGTCAGCAACCCGAATTTCTACCGCTTCGGCCATCCCGGCGAAACCGAGCTGCAATTCAGCCGGCGTATGGCCGAGGAGCTGGAGGCGCTGATCCTGGCTGAAGGGCCCGACAGCATCGCCGCCTTCTTCGCCGAGCCGGTGCAGGGCGGCGGCGGCGCGATCACCCCGCCGGAGGGCTATTTCGCCGCGATCCAGGACGTGCTGCGCCGGCACGACGTGCTGATGGTGGCCGACGAGGTCATCTGCGGCTTCGGGCGCACCGCCAACATGTGGGGCTGCGACACCTATGGCATCACGCCCGACATCCTGACCTGCGCCAAGCAGCTCAGCGCCAGCTACCAGCCGATCTCGGCGACGCTGATCTCGGACGCGATCCACGCCTCGCTGATCGAGGGCAGCCAGCGCAACGGCAGCTTCGGCCACGGCTTCACCTATGGCGCCCATCCCGTCGCCTGTGCCGTGGCGCTGGAGACGCTGGCGATTTACGAGGAGCGCGACATTCTCAGCCATGTCCGCGGCGTGACGCCTGCCTTCCTCGATGGCCTGGCCGCCTTCCGCGACCATCCGCTGGTGGGCGACGTGCGTGGCGTGGGCCTGATCGCCGGCGTCGAGCTGGTGGCGGACAAGGCGACGCGCGCCCCATTCCCGGCCGAGGCCAAGGCCGGCTGGCATGTCCAGCAGGCGGCGGAGGAGGTCGGGCTCATCATCCGCGCCATCGGCGACCGTATCGCCTTCACCCCGCCGCTGATCATCACTGAGGCGGAGATCGGCGCGATGTGCCAGCGCTTCGGCCGGGCGCTGGACCTGGCGGCCGAGCGGCTGCGGGCGCCGGCGATGGCGGCTGAGTAGGTGGACAGGGCAGGTGCCCGTCCATGCAGCCCTCTTTCCGTCATGGCCGGGCTTGACGCGGCCATCTCCGCGACTGGAAAGCACCCTGCAAGCAGCGGGGTCGCGCCGTGACTCATCGCAGCCCTCCTTCATGAGATGGCTGGGTCAAGCCCGGCCATGACGAGTGGGCTTGAGACAATCCGCTAAGCTGCCAAGGCAAGGGGCCGCAACGCCGCCATCACCTCGGCGCGCCCCGCCACGCTGCCATCCTCGTGCGCCCGCCCACCAGCCGACTGCCAGCGCAGCCATTCCATGCCGTTCGCTTCGTCACGCCGCCAATGCAGCGTCACCTTCTGGCCATGCGCGTTGCTGGCGGCGAGCGTCGCGGCCCGAAGCGGCGGCGGCAGGGCGTCGTCCTCCGCACTGGGTGCCGCGTGCCAGCTGAAGCCGGAATGCTCCACCAGTTTGCGGGTCAGCGCCTTGATGCGCGCCGCCCGTGCCGCCTCGCACTGGGCCAGCAGCGCTGGCTGCGCCTCCTCTAGCGCCAGCACCGCGGGCAGAAGCCGCTGCAGTCGCGCCGCCGCCATCGTCTGCCAGATGTCCAGCGCGGCGCCGCGCAAGGTCAAGGTCGAGCCGTCCTCCAGCCGCGCCTCCACCGCACCGGCATGGTCGGCCTCGCGCAGCCCTGCCTGGATATCCCGTAGCTCGGCCTGCCCGGTCGCCAGCAAGGCCTCGCGTTCAGTCCAGTCGCGTGCCGGCGGGTCGCGCCGCGCCACTGCGTCTTCCAGCTCGCGCAGCACCGGGTCGGGCGCCAGCATGCGGCCACGCAGCGCCGCCAGCCGGGCGCGCGCCACCGCATGCAGCGACGCGCGGTTTGCACCCGGCAAGGTGGCGGTCAGGCGCATCTGGCCATCCATCGGCTGGCGCCGCCATGGGTCGGCTGAACACTCCATCGCCAGGGTCTTCCCTGCTGGGGGCGCGGGCGGCCGCGGCGACCGCGGTGCTTGGCGCCGAGCCCACGCTTCTCGCGGGCAGGGGAAGTGGCATCATGCCGTCGAGAGCTTGCTGAAACCTGAAAGGAACCGCCCGATGCGTTGGGAAACCCACACCGGCCCCGAACTCAAGGCGCTGGCCGCCAGCGGCGCCCTGCCCGTGCTGCCGGTCGGCAGCCTGGAGCAGCACGGCCCACATCTGCCGGTGTGGACCGACAGCTTCATTGCGCATCAGATCGCTCTGCGGGCCGCGGACCTCGCCGCCTGCCAGGCGGTGGTGCTGCCGCCGATCTGGCTCGGCCTCAGCGAGCATCATCTGCCCTTTGGCGGCACGCTGAGCGCCGACTACGCCGCCTTCAACGCGGTCCTCCGCAGCGTCACCCGCAGCCTTCGCGCGCTGGGCTTCACCCGTCTGCTCGTGGTGAACGGCCATGGCGGCAATATCGAGCCGCTGGCGGTGAGCGTGCGCGAGGCGGCGCATGAATTCGGCATGCCGGTGGTGTCGATCACCTGGCCGATGGCGGCACCGGCGGAGATCGGCAAGATCCTCGATACCCAGCCGCAGGTGATGCACGCATGCGAGGCCGAGACCAGCGTCTGGCTGGCGCTGGACCCCGCCCAGGTGAAGATGGAGCTGGCACCGGACCCGTTGAACACCCCGGCCGGCGGCCCGGCGGGCTATTCCCGCTTCTACAGCTTCTGGGAGAAGGCGGCGCCCACCGGCGTGCGCGGCGATGCGCGGGCCGCCACCGCCGCCAAGGGCGAGGCGATCCTGGACGCGGTGTGCCGCAACATCGCTGCCGCCATGACAGAGCCCAGCCTGTGGACGGCACCGGACCCAGTCTGGGCGCCCGGCCGTGGCTTGCCGCCACATTGACACTGGACGAAACCCGCGGCTCGGCGGCATGACAGGCCATGGCCCGGCCGACCTCCTCCCGTTCTTTGCTGCTGTGCGGGCTGATCATGTTGATCCTGCTCGCCCAGGCCGGGCTGAGCGCCTTTGCGCTATGGCGCAGCCAGGCTGAAAATGCCCAGGCCCGGGAGGCGACCGCGGGACTGGCCGCACTGCTCGACACCGCGCGGACCGCCGAGATCGCCTTCAAGGTGCAGGTGCAGGAGTGGAAGAACATTCTGCTGCGCGGCCACGACCCGGCGCTGCGCGCCCGGCATGAGGCGGCGTTCCAGCTACAGCTGCGCAATGTGAACCAAGCGATCACGCGGCTGGGACCGCGGGCGGCCGGGCTGCGGGAAGCGCATGCCGCAGTGAACGCTCTCTACGCCACCACTTTGGCCCAAGCCCAGCTGGCCACCGGCGATGGTGCTCGCGCCGCCGATGCCGAGGTGCGCGGTCTGGACCGAACCCTGCAGAACCAGATCGACGACCTGGCGGAGGGCCTGTTGCGTGAGCAGCAGGCCTCGCTACGGACCGCGGCGGAGGCGGCGGAGGCCAGTTACGCTTCGCTCAGCCGCCTGCTCAACGCCGGCGCTGCCGCGGGGCTGGTGGTCACCTTCCTCCTGCTGCTGCTCATGGTGCGCCAGCAGCCCTGATCATGGAATTGCTCGCGGGCCTGCTGGGCGGCCTCGGGCTCTTCCTCATCGGCATTCGGGCCGTGGGGCAGAACCTGCAAAGCCTGGCCGGGCCGCGCATGCGCCTGGCGGTGGCGCGGCTGACCCAGCGTTCCTGGACCGGCGCCGCGGTGGGCCTGCTGCTGGGAGGCCTCAGCCAATCCAGCAACGCAGTGACCTTCATCGCCGCCAACATGCAGGCCAGTGGCGTCATCACCACAGCGCGCGCCCTGCCGGTGCTGGCCTGGGCCAACCCCGGCACCGCGGTGCTGGTGCTGCTGGCCGCGGTGGATTTGCGGGTGGCGGCGCTGCTGCTGCTGGGCGTGGCCGGCACCGCCAGCTATCTTGGCGTGGCGGGGGCGGCGCGCTGGCGGGCCGGCTACGGCGCCGTCATCGGTCTGGGGCTGCTGTTCCTGGGCCTGGCCACGCTGAAGGGCGCCGCCGTGCCGCTGCGCGACCTGCAGCTCATCCGTGACCTGCTGTTGTTCGCGGGCGGTGCGGTCCTGCCCCCGCTGGTCGTCGGCGCCGTCGTCACCCTGGTCACCCAGAGCAGCTCCGCCGTCAGTATCCTGGCCATCACCTTGCAGGCTTCCGGGCTGCTCACCTTTCGGCAGGCGGTGTTCGCCATGGCCGGCGCGTCGGTCGGCTCCGGCTTGGCGGTGTTGGCGCTGAGCGGGGCGGCCGGCGG
>CAXTJY010000115.1:0-9321 GCA_964244395.1 uncultured Rhodovarius sp. | reverse complement strand
ATCTGCTGGGCGGAATGGAGGCGGCCTTTTCTTTGACGCTGGACTATTTGAAGACCCGCCAGCAATTCGGCCGGATCATCGGCACCTTCCAGGCGCTGCAGCACAAGGCGGCCGACACCAAGCTGCACATCGCGCTCAGCCGCGCCGCCATCGAACAGGCCGCCGCGGCGCTCGATGCCGGCGTGACCGGCGACGAGGCCGCCGCCATGATCTCCCGCGCCAAGGCCCGCGCCAGCGAGGGCGCCATGCTGGTCGGCCAGGCCTGCGTCCAGCTCTCCGGCGGCATCGGCTACACCGATGACTACGATGTCGGCCTGTATCTGCGGAAGGCGATGGTGCTGGGAGCGATGTTCGGCGGCGCCGCCCTGCACCGAGCCCGCTTCATGGCCCTCAGCCCCGAAACGGAGGATGCGTGATGGACATGCCGGTGATGCGGGTTGTCGCGGAGCGGCAAGGCGACGTTTTGATCCTCACCATGGACTACCCCGCCCGCCGCAACGCCCTGGCCATGCCGCTCCGCCGCCAGATGGAAGACGCGCTGGAAGCCGCCGCCGATGACGGCACCCGCGCCGTGGTGTTGACCGGCGCCGGTGGAAATTTCTGCTCCGGCGGCGACATCTCCGGCATGGACGTACAGGGCCCGCTGGATGGCCGCGAGCGCATGCGCCGCACCCATCGCCTGATCCGCCTGATGGCCTTCGGCAACCTGCCCATCGTCGCCGCGGTCGAGGGCTTCTGCGTCGGCGCCGGCCTGTCCATGGCCTGCATCTGCGACACCATCGTGGCCGCGGAGGATGCGAAGCTGGGCGCCGGCTTCGGCAAAATCGGCCTGATGGCCGACCTCGGCCTGCCGCACACCTTGCCGCACCGCGTCGGCCCCGCGAAGGCACGGCAGATCCTGCTCTACCACAAGCAATACGGTGGTGCCGAAGCCGCTGCGATGGACCTGGTGGACGAGGTCGTCCCGAAGGGCCAAGCCCTGGCCGTAGCGCTGGAGCGGGCGCAGTTCCTAGCCGCCCAGGCGCCGGCGCCGATGGCGATGACCCGGCAGATGCTCAACACCGGCCTGCATGAGGCGCTGGAAACCGAGCGCCACTTCCAGGCCAGCCTGTTCACCACCGCCGACTTCCACGAAGGCCGCGCCGCCTTCCTCGGCAAGCGCCAACCCGTCTTCAAGGGGCTCTGACCATGAACGCGATCGTCGGCGTCGAGCCGCAGGACCTCAACCTGCTGGATGACGACAGCTTCCGCCTCGTCATCCGCCGCTGGATCGAGGCCGTCTACCCGCCCGAGCTGCGCAACCCGCCCAAGCGCCTGCACTGGGACGAGAACAGGCCGTGGTACTTCAAGCTGGCCGAGAAGGGCTGGCTGTGCCCCGGCTGGCCGCGCGAATATGGCGGCCTCGGCCTCGGCCCCGCCAAGCAGATCATCTTCACCGAGGAGCTGGAGCGGCACGGCTGCGCACGCTGCAACGACCACGGCATCATCATGCTAGGCCCCCTGGTCATCCGCTACGGCACCGACGCGCAGAAAGCCGAGTACCTGCCGAAAATCCTCAGCGGCGAACACGTCTGGTGCCAGGGCTATTCCGAACCTAATAGCGGCTCCGACCTCGCCTCCCTGCGTACCTCCGCGGTGCCCGACGGCGACGACTACGTGGTCAACGGCCAGAAGATCTGGACCACCCTGGCCGCCGACGCCAATTGGATCTTCCTGCTCGTCCGCACTGACGCCACTGCCAAGAAGCAGGAAGGCATCTCCTTCCTGCTGGTGGACATGGACACCCCGGGTATCACCGTCCGCCCGATCATCAACCTCGAAATGCACGACGAGTTCTGCGAGGTCTTCTTCGACAATGTCCGCGTGCCGAAAGCCAACCTGGTGGGCCAGCTCAACAAAGGCTGGGACATGGCCAAGGCGCTGCTGTCCTTCGAGCGCATCTACCTCGGCAGCCCGCGGCAATCCGCCTACGCGCTGACGCGGCTGAAGCAGCTGGCCGAGCGCATGGGCGTGTGGGAAGACCCCATCTTCGCCGCCACCTACGCCCGGCACCGCTGCGACCTGGAAGACCTGAAGGCGCTGTACGGCCGCTACGTCGAGGTGCTGAAGCGCGGCCAGCCGCTGGGCGCCGACGTGTCGCAGCTCAAGATCATCCAGAGCGAGCTGTTCCAGCGCATCACCGAAACGATGCTGGAGGTGGCGGGAGAAAACGCCGGCCTGATGGAGCCCATGGAGGGCAACCGCAACCTCAACCCCGCCGGCCAGTACATCCAGGCACGGCCGACCTCGATCTATGGCGGCACCAACGAGATTCAGCGCAACATCATCGCGAAGAACGTGCTGGCCTTGCCTTGAGCGGCGATAAGATGCCGAAGGCTCGTGCCCCCGAGGGGGTACTGATCGCGCTGCGGGAGGATATGCAGGGCCGCCGCCGGCTGATGGGTTGGTGGGCGTCGGCCGCATTGGGAATCGGAGTGCTCGGGCTGGCGGCCTGGGCTTGGCTCGGTTCCTCGGCCCTGGGGCAGATTTTGCGGGCCATAGGCGTGGTCATCCGGGTGTTCGGCGGGGCGCGATGATGCGCTGGGTCGTCTGGCTGGAAGACGGCTCGATTCGCTTCGGCTCGGTCGACGGCGAAAAGGTCCAGCCGTATTGCGGCGACATCTTCGACGCGCCCGAATCAGACGGCTCCGCCCTGCCGCTGGTCGCGCTGGCGCTGGTCGCGCCTGTTCGCCCCCGCAACTTCATCGGCCTGTGGAACAATTTTTGCGCCCTGGCCGACAAGCAGGGCAATGCCAAGCCCGACTTTCCGCTCTACTTCCTCAAGGCGCCCAGCAGCATCATCGGGCCGGACGCCACCATCACCCCGCCCGCCACCTACACCGGCAAGACGCTGTATGAGGGCGAACTGGGCATCGTCATCGGCCGTGACCGCACCATCTTCGGCTACACCATCGTCAACGACGTAACGGCGCTGGACGTGCTGACCGCCGACCCGTCCTTCCCGCAATGGGCGCGCGCCAAATCCTTCGCCAGCTTCGGCCCTGTCGGGCCCTGCATCGTCACCGGCATCGACCTGGCCACGGCCCGGGTCCGCGTCGCGCTGAACGGCCGGGTGCGGCAGGACTACCCCCTGGCCGACATGATCATTCCGCCGGCCCGGATCGTCGAACTGATCGGCCAGGAAATTGCCCTGCACCCCGGCGACATCATCGCCTGCGGCACCTCCCTGGGCGCACTGCCCATGCGGCCAGGCATGGTGGTCGAGGTCTCCATCGACGGCATCGGCACCTTGCGCAATGTGGTGGCCGGGGCAGAGTAGCCCCGCATGACAGACCTTTACGCGCTTCCCGCCACCGAAATCGCCGCCCGCATCGCCGATCGGACCCTGACCGCCGCTGAGGTCACGGAGGCGGCGCTGGCGAGGATGGATGCGGTCAATCCCGCCATCAACGCCGTCATCAAGCCGCTGCATGAGGAGGCGCGGGCCGCGGCCGCCGCGCTCGAGGCAGCGCTGGCCCGGGGCGAGAAGCCCGGCCTGCTGGCCGGCGTGCCCATCACCATCAAGGTCAACACCGACCAGGCTGGCCACGCCACCACCAACGGTCTGGTGACGCAGAAGGACCACCTGGCCCCCCACGACAACCCGGTCGTAGCCAATCTGCGCCGCGCCGGTGCCATCATCATCGGCCGCACCAACACACCCGCCTTCTCGCTGCGCTGGTTCACCTCCAACAACCTGCACGGCCACACGAAGAACCCGCACGACCCGTCCATTACCCCCGGCGGCTCCTCAGGCGGCGCTTCGGCGGCGACCGCGGCCGGCATCGGCGCCATCGGCCACGGCACGGACATCGGCGGCTCCGTGCGCTACCCGGCCTATGCCTGCGGCATCCACGGCATCCGGCCGACGCTGGGCCGCATCCCGGCCTGGAACGGCTCGTTGCCCGAACGGGACATCGGCGCTCAGCTGATGGCCGTCAGCGGCCCGCTGGCCCGCACCATAGCGGATCTCCGCCTCGCGCTCAAAGCCATGAGCGCGCCCGATGCGCGCGACCCCTGGCACGTTCCCGCCCCGCTTGTCGGGCCGCCCGTCACCAAATCCGTGGCCCTGTGCGTCAGGCCCGAGGGCATGCCCGTGGTGGCGGAGGTCGAGGCCGCCCTGCGCGATGCAGCAAGACGGCTGGAAGATTCCGGCTACACCGTGGTCGAGCTGGACCATCTGCCCCCGCTGCGCGCACCCGCGCGGCTGCAGTCGCAGCTCTGGCTCGCCAGCCTGCCCCGCGGCGGCATGGCGGCCGCCGAGCGCGAAGCCGAGGCGGTCTCCCTCGCCATCTACGGCCACATGTCTCGCCTCAGCCCGCAGGCGGATTTCGACGGCTATCAGGATGCGCTGACGGCGCGCGCTGGCTTCCTGCGGGAGTGGATACTGTTCTTCGAGAAATACCCGGTGGTGCTGTGCCCCGTCTCCGGCGAGCTGCCCTTCCCCGATCAGCTCGACACCCAGGGATTCGAGGCGTTCCAGCGCGTGCTGGAGGCGCAACTGACACAGGTGGGCCTGCCGCTGCTGGGCCTGCCCGGCCTGACGGTAACCACCGGCTTCGTCGGCCGCATACCGGTGGGCGTGCAGCTTCTCGCCGCGCGCTACCGCGAAGACCTGCTGCTCGACGCGGGCGCCGAGATCGAGAAGCGCGGTCCCGCCATCACTCCCGTGGATCCACCATCTGGCACGAACATTGCGTAGCGTTTAGCCATAGCGGGATTACCGGGAAGGCCCGGCGGTCCGCTGCCCAGAAAAACGGCAGCGGGCTTCCCGACAGCGAAACGGAAATGCAGTGATGAACCGCCGCCAGATTCTTGCCACCGCCGCAGCCAGTCTCGCGACTCCCGCCCTCGCCCAGCCAGCCGCCTGGCCCACCCGCGGCTCGATCCGGCTGGTCGCGCAGTTCCCGCCAGGTGGGCTGGTGGACACCATTTCCCGCCTGATGGCGCCGTCGCTCAGCCAGGCGCTGGGGCAGAACGTCGTGGTCGAGAACCGCGCCGGCGCCGGCGGCGTCATCGGCACCGATTTCGTCGCCAAATCCCCCGCCGATGGCTACACCCTGCTGGTCAGCCATGCCTCAGTGCATGTCTTCTCGACCGCAACCATGCCTGTGCTGCCCTTCGACCCGATCACCGACTTCACCCACATGGTGCAGCTTGTGGAAGCGTCGAACGTGCTGCTGGTGAAGGCCGACAGCCCGTACCGCACGCTGGAGCAATACGTCACCGCGGCGAAGACCCGCCCCGTCCGCTTCGGCTCCTCCGGCATCGGCTCCGCGCCGCACCTGCTGGGCGCCATGCTGAGCAGTGAGGCCAATGCGCCGAACCTCGACCACGTGCCCTATCGCGGCAGTGCGCCCGCCTTGCAGGACCTGATGGCCGGCTCGATCGAGAGCTTCATCGACCCCATCACCACCAACGTCGCCATGATGCGCGACGGCACGCTGCGCTGCCTGGGCATCTCCACCTCCGCCCGCCTGCCGGCCTTCCCCAACGTGCCGACCTTCGCCGAGCAGGGCTTCCCGCGGCTCACCTCCGGCCAGTGGCTCGGCCTTTCCGCGCCGAAAAATCTGCCGGCGCCGATCGTCGAGCGGCTGACCGCCCTCGTGCCCGAAATCCTCAAGACGCCACTGCTTTCTGCCCGCTTCGAGGATCTGCAGACCATGCCGCGCAACCCGCCGCCCACCGGCGCCGCCTTCGTGGACATCATCCGGCGCGAGATCATTGAATGGACCGCCGTAGCCCGCCAGTTCAACATCTCGGTCTCGTAAGCGATGGACATCGGCGTCTTTATCCCGATCAACAACAATGGCTGGCTGATCTCGGAGAACGCGCCGCAATACATGCCGAGCTTCGAGCTCAACAAACAGGTCGTGCAGAAGGCGGAAGCCTGCGGCATGGATTTCGCGCTGAGCATGATCAAGCTGCACGGCTTCGGCGGCAAAACCGAGTTCTGGGACCACGGGCTGGAAAGCTTCACCCTGATGGCGGGGTTGGCTGCCGTCACCTCGAAGATCCGGCTCTTCGCCTCCACCGCCGTGCTGACGCTGCCGCCGGCGATGGTGGCGCGCATGGCGGTCACCATCGACAGCATTTCCGGTGGGCGGTTCGGCATCAACATCGTGTCCGGCTGGCACAAGGTGGAATACAGCCAGATGGGGCTGTGGCCGGGTGATGATCATTTCGGCAAACGCTACGATTACAGCACCGAATACGTCACTATCCTGAAGCAACTATGGGAGACCGGGGAGAGCGACTTCAAGGGCCAGTTCTTCCAGATGGACCATTGCAAGCTCAGCCCGCCGCCCAGCGCCCGCATCCCCATCGTCTCGGCCGGGCAGAGCGACCGTGGGATGAGCTTCGGCGCCACCTACTGTGACTATAATTTCTGCCTCGGCGAAGGGGTGAACGACCCGCAGCATTGCGCCGAGGTGCCGGCCCGGGTGCTGAAGCACGCCCAGGCGTCCGGCCGCAATGTCGGCGCCTACATGCTCTACATGGTCATCGTCGATGAGACGGACGAGGCGGCCTTTGCCAAATGGGACAGCTACGAAAAGGGCGCCGACCGCGCGGCGCTGGAGCATCTGCTGGGCCACGCCGCCCAGGATGTGAACACCGAGGCGACGTCGATGGCGGCGGCGGTGCAGCGCAACCCGTCACCCATCAACTTCAACATGGGCACCATCGTGGGCAGCCACGCCACCTGCGCCCGGTTGCTGGACGAAGTGGCGGCGATGCCCGGCGTCGCGGGTATCATGCTGTGCTTCGACGACTTCCCGGCCGGCATGGACGCCTATGCGGAGCGTATCCAGCCGCTGATGCAGTGCCGGCAGGACAGGCTGGCCGTGGCCGCCTGACCTACGCCGCGCCCTGCCGGAACCACCGCCAGACCTGCCGCGTCACCGTCACGTAGCCGCGTCCCCGATGCTGCAACCGGCCTTCCACCAAGTCATGCAACTGGGGCAGGGCGTGGAAGGGGATGTTCGGGTAGGCGTGATGCTCGGTGTGGTAGGGCATGTTCCAGGTGAACCAGCGCACCAGGCCGGCGGTGAAGGTGGTCCGGGTGTTCTCAAACGCATCGCGGGTGTGGCCGCAGGCGGAGTGTTCGGCCAGCAGATAGGGCCGCAGGAACGCCTGACCGATGACTAGGGGGGCGAACCAAACCCACAGCAGCAGAGCGCTGCCGGACGTCAGCGATGCGCCGATCAATGCCACATAGAGCGCCGCCATCCAACGCGCCTCCCGCACCACCACCTTGCGCTTGCCGGCGGGTACCCAGGCTGCGCTGACCTCGCCGGTGAAGGCGTGGCGCATCAGCAAGGCGCCGCGCCGGAACACCTGCCGGACACCGGAGAAGAACACCACCAAACCGGAGGTGGAGGTGGGCACCGAGGTACCGGCCACCAGTTCAGGGTCGCGCTCAGGGTCCTGCGTGTGCCGGTGATGCGCCCAATGGAACAGGATATAGTACTCATACGGCCAGACGATCGTAACGGCGCAGATGCGGCCCACCAGCCCATTGGCCCAGCCCGAGGCGAAGGCCGTCTTATGCGCCGTCTCGTGCAGCGGCATGAACAGGAAGGCGATGAGCCAGCCCTGAGCCGCCATGAGCGGCAGCGCCCACATTGCCCCGAAGCGGGACGCGACAAGGCCGATGCCGAGGCCAACCAGCAGGATCGCTCCGAAATGGCTGGCGATGCGAAGGCCTGCCGCGGCATCGTTGCGGGCGGCCAGCGACTGCAACGCCGAACGGCTCGGCCCCGTCTGGCTCGGTGCCGCAAAGCTGACGTCGTATGACATAAGGCGCGCCTTCCATCCGTAATACTGGACGGAAAGTATAGAAATCCGAGACCAAGGCAAGCAGAAAATTCAGGGGTCCATCATGATCCCGGTGAGCTGCGCCATCTCCTGCCAGCGCCCGACCTCGGAACGCTGAAACTCCGCGAATTCCTGCGGCGGCAAGCCGGCGGGGTTGAAGCCCGCGGCCTCGACGCGGCGGGCGTTGTCGGCATCCGCCAGCGCCCCCAGGAAGGCTGTGGCCAGGCGCTGAACCGCAGGCCCCGGCGTTCCGCGGGGCGCGAACAGGCCGAACCAGGCATCTACCGCCATGTAGGGCACCCCGGCCTCCACCGTCGTCTGCAGGGCAGAGAAGCCGTCGATGCGGCTGGCGGCGCCGATCGACAACGCCCGCAGCCTGCCGTCCCGCACCAGATTGACCACCTGCGGCCAGGTCGAAACGAAGAAATTCACCACCCCCGCCACCGTGTCCGTCGTGGCCGGCCCGCCGCCGCGGTAGGGAATGTGCGTGGCCGTCATCCCCGACCGCCGCACGAAGGTCTCGGCAATCACATGACTGGCGCTGCCCGCCTGGGACGAGGCGTAGGAGACGCTGCCGCCATTGCGCCCCATCGCTGCCAGCTCGGCCATGGAATGCGCCGGCGAGGTGTTCGGCACCACCGTCGCATGGTGCACGCTCGCCAGCCGGGCGATGGGCACGAAGCTGTCCAGCACGTGATAGGGCAGGTTGCGCGCCATCCACTGGTTCGACGCATGCGTCTGGTTGTGGCCCAGGATGATGGTGTTGCCATCCGCCGCCGCCCGCGACGCCGCTTCGGTGCCGATGATGCCGCCGGCACCGCCGCGGTTGTCGATGGTGATGGCCTGGCCCAGCGACGCGCCCGCCCGTTCGGCCAGTGACCGCGCCAGGATGTCGGTGCTGCCGCCGGGCGGCGCCGGCACGATCAGGCGCAACGGCACCGCCTGCGCCAGGGCGGGTGCCGCCAGCAGCCCTAGCGCTCGCCGGCCGAGCCGCATCAATACACCACGACCGAGCGGATGCTCTTGCCCTCATGCATCAGGTCGAAGCCGTGGTTGATCTCGTCCAGCGTCAGCCGGTGGGTGATCAGTGGGTCGATGCTGATCTTCCCCTCCATGTACCAGTCGACGATCTTCGGCACGTCCGTCCGCCCGCGCGCGCCACCGAAGGCCGTGCCGCGCCAGTTCCGCCCGGTGACGAGCTGGAACGGCCGCGTCGAGATTTCCTGCCCGGATGCAGCGACGCCGATGATGATCGACGTGCCCCAGCCGCGATGCGTGCATTCCAGCGCCTGCCGCATCAAATTGGTGTTGCCGACGCACTCGAAGCTGAAATCCGCTCCGCCATCGGTGATGTCCTGAATCGCCTGCACGACCTTGTCGCGGCCGACCTCGTCCGGATTGACGAAGTGGGTCATGCCGAACTGCCGCGCCATTTCCTGCCGCGCCGGGTTGATGTCCACGCCG
>CAXTJY010000114.1:0-9343 GCA_964244395.1 uncultured Rhodovarius sp. | reverse complement strand
GTCACGGCCTATGTCGTGCCGGGGAAGGTGCCGCTCTTCGCCGAGACCGGCGATGCCCCGGAGATCGCCCTGGATGGCGAGGCGCTGGGGTTGGAGGTTTCGGCGGGCGGCGAGGCGCTGCACTACATCCCGGGCTGCGCGGTGATGACGCCCGCGCTGCGCGACCGGCTGCGGGGCGCGGCCTGCGTGTTCTTCGACGGCACGCTGTGGATGGATGACGAGATGATCGCGGCCGGCGCCGGGCCCAAGACGGGGCGGCGAATGGGCCACATGCCGGTCAGCGGCCCGGGTGGCACGCTGGAGGCGTTCGCCGATCTTGGCGTGCGGCGGCGCATTCTGGTGCATCTCAACAACACCAACCCGCTGCTGCTGGACGACAGCCCGGAGCGCGCCGCGCTGGCCCGGGCCGGCTGGGAAGTGGCGGAGGACGGCATGGAGCTTTCGTGGTGATGGCACCGAACGAATTCGCGGCCGCGCTGCGCGCCATCGGCGCCGCCGTGGAGCGGCCTCAGTGAAGGAGGCGCCGATGGCTCCGGCTGAATTCGAGGCTGCGCTGCGCGCCATCGGCGCCGAGCGGTATCATGTCCATCACCCGTTCCATCACCTGCTGCATGGCGGCCGCCTTTCCAAGCCGCAGGTCCAGGCCTGGGCGCTGAACCGCTACTACTACCAGGCTTGCATCCCGGCGAAGGACGCCTCGTTGCTGGCCCGGCTGCCCACCACCGCGCTGCGCCGGGAATGGCGCCGGCGGCTGGAGGATCATGACGGGTCCGGCGACGCGCCCGGCGGCGTCGAGCGTTGGCTGGCACTGACCGACGGGCTGGGGATCGATCGCGATTATGTCGTCTCGCTGGCGGGCCTGCTGCCCGGCACCCGCTTTGCCGTCGATGCCTATGTCCATTTCGTGCGCGAGCGGTCGGTATTGGAGGCCATTGCCTCCTCACTGACCGAGATGTTCTCGACGGACATCATCCGCGAGCGGGTGGCGGGCATGCTGGCGAATTACGACTTCGTCTCGGAGGCGACGCTGGCCTATTTCAAGCCGCGGCTGACCCAGGCGCCCCAGGATGTGCAGTTCGCGCTGGGCTATGTGAAGGCGCATGCGGACACGGCGGAGAAGCAGGCGCTGTGCCTGGCGGCGCTGCGCTTCAAATGCGACCTGCTGTGGGCGCAGCTCGATGCGCTGCACTTCGCTTATGTGGCGCCGGGGCTGCCGCCGCCGGGGGCGTATCTGCCAGCCGGGTTTGGCCTCGCATCAACCGGCGGTGCCGCGTGACGCCGCGCTTCGCGCCTGGCGTGCGGCTGCACCACGACCAGGCGCGGGAGCGCTGGGTGGTGATGGCGCCGGAGCGGATGTTCATTCCCGACCCGGTGGCCCTGGAAGTGCTGCGGCTGATCGACGGCACGCGGGCCGAGGCGGCCATCGTGGCGGCGCTGGCGGAGAAATTCGCCGCGCCGACGGAGGTCATCGCCACCGATGTCCGCGGCATGCTGGAAGACCTGGTCAATCGCGGCGCGATCATCGCATGAACGCCCCCCTGGCCCTGTTGGCCGAGCTGACCCATCGCTGCCCGCTGCGCTGCCCCTATTGTTCCAACCCCACCGAGCTGACGCGCGGCAGCGCCGAGCTGACCACCGCCGAATGGGCGCGGGTGTTCCGCGAAGCGGCGGCGCTGGGCTGCCTGCAAATCCACCTCTCCGGCGGCGAGCCCACTTCGCGGCGGGACATCGTGGAGATCACCGCGGCCGCGCATCAGGCCGGGCTGTATACCAACCTGATCACCGCCGGCGTGCTGCTGGATGCCGGTCTGCTGGGCCGGCTGCGCGCGGCCGGGCTCGATCACGTCCAGCTCTCGGTGCAGGATGCGGAGGCCGCGGGGGCCGAGCGCATCGGCGGCATGAAGGGCGCCCATGCACGCAAGGAAGTCGCCGCCCGGCTGGTGCGCGAGGCCGGGCTGCCGCTCACGCTCAACGCCGTGGTGCACCGGCAGAACCTGCACAACCTGCCCGCCCTCATCGACCTGGCCCTGGCCTGGGGCGCCGGCCGGCTGGAGGTCGCGCATGTGCAGTATTACGGCTGGGCGCTGGCGAACCGGGCGACCCTGCTGCCGACCCGCGCGCAGCTCGACGCGGCGACCGCCCGCGCCGCGCATAAGGGCCGGCTGGTCATCGACTATGTGGTGCCGGACTACCACGCCAGCCGGCCGAAGCCCTGCATGGGCGGCTGGGGGCAGCGTTTTTTGGCGATCTCGCCTTCCGGCAACGTGCTGCCGTGCCACGCGGCGGAATCCATCGCCGGCATGGTCTTCGCCAATGTGCGGGACACGCCGCTGGCGCAGGCCTGGGCGCACTCGCCGGCCTTCGAGGCGTTTCGCGGCACCGCCTGGATGCCGGCTCCCTGCCAGGGCTGCGAGCACGCCGAGCGGGACTGGGGCGGCTGCCGCTGCCAGGCCTTCGCGCTGACGGGCGACGCAGCGGCCACCGATCCGGCCTGCGTGCTTTCCCCGCACCACCATCTGCTGGCGGCGGCGGTGGCGAAGGCGGGATCGGGCGACTTCCACTACCGGGAGTTTTCCGGGGCCTGAATTCCGCGTACGCGGGGACCCGTCAGTGCCGGACGGCGCGGGCCGCATCGGCGTAGCCCACGCGTCGCTCGGGCGGCACCGGGTGGCGCCCGGCGACGCGTTCCAGCAGCAGTCGCTGCGCCGATTCATCGCCGGCATCGCGGGCGGCGACCAGGAAGAACTGCTCCAGCACGTCCTGCTGGGCGTGGCTGCCGCCGAGCTGGTACATGCCGCCCAGGGCAGGCCGCATGACGGCCACCGCGCCGGCTGCGTCGCCGCGGGCGTGCCGCAGGATGGCGTCGCACACCGGCAGGGCTGCGTCGCGCAGCACGCCAGGGGCGTTGCCGCGCATGGTCTCCAGCAGGCGTGCGGCGGCGTCCAGTCGCCCCGTCGCGACGAGCGCCATCATCCAGTGCGGCAGGGTGAAGGCGGAAAGGGTGTCGCCGATCCTGATTTCCGCCTTGTCGGCCAGCTCGGCCCAGCGGTCGCCCACATCGACGCCCTGGCGTTGCAGCCGCCACAGCATCGAGGCGGCGTTCTGGCAGTCGATGTACAAATCGGGCTGCATCTGGGTGACCTCGGAATTCAGGTCGCGGAAGCCTTCATCGTAGAGCCGCAGCACGGCGGCGTGGTCGCCGAGTTCGAGGTGGTACATCGCCTGGTGCCACAGCACGTGGTGCTGGATGTTGTTGGTGCCGGCGAAATGCGGCCGCAGGCCTTCCACCCACTGCACGCCCTCGCCGCGGCGGCCCTGCATTTCCAGCGTATGGGCGACGGCGTGGATGGCCCACAGATCGGCCGGGTCCATCGCCACGGCGGCGCGGCCAGACAGCTCGGCGGTGGCGTAGTCGCCGCATTCCTCGGCGGCGAAGGCGCGGCAGGACAGCATGTTGCCGTAGCCGGGGGTGGTGGGGTCCCAGCGGGCGAAGGCGCGCTCGGCGACGGCGCGCATGCGGGTGGCCTGGCCCATCCAGAAGGCGGCGAAGTGGTGGAAGCGGAAGGCGACGAGGTCGGTGGGGTACTCGGCTACGATACCTTCCCAGATCGCCAGCGCCCGCCCCATGTCCTGCGCCGCCCAGGCGCGCAGGGCTTCGATATGGGCGGCCTCGCGCGGGTTGGCGTGCAGGGCGGCGGCGCGGTCGGCGGCGGCCAGCGCGGCAGGCACGGTCGACGCCTTGTAGGCCAGCATGGCGAAACTGCCCTTCATCACATGGGCCATGGGCGCGTCCGGGTCGAGCGTCAGCAGCGCCTTGAGGCGCAGGGGCGCGTCGAGCCGGTATTTCAGGAAGCCTTCGGTCAGGTGGTCGAAGGCCGCGGCGGCCGCGGCGGAGGCGGCGGTCAGGGGCAGCCCTTGGGCGGTGTGGGCGGTCATGCGAAAGCTCCGAAGGGGGCTGGTACGGTGGGCCGCCAGAAAGCGCCGCGACGACGGCCCTTCACGCGGGAACGCCGAACTGGCGCAGCACGGATTCGGTATGCTCGCCCAGGCCCGGGGCGGGGGTCAGCACCGGGCCCAGGCCAGGCAGGGCCGCCATGGGCAACGCGCCCAGGCCGGGCTGATCGAGCATCGGCGCGGCCTGGACGGCCTGCACATGCGGGTCGCTCAGCCATTCGAATGTGGTGTTCACGCGGTCCGCGAGAAGCCGCTTGGCGTGCAGGGCAGCCAGCCATCCGGCGACGGGGCGGCGGGCGAAGATGTCGCGCAGAATGGGCAGCAGCGCCGGCTTGTTGGCGGCGCGGGCCGCGAAATCGGCGAAGCGCGGGTCGGCGAGCAGCGCCGGCGCTTCCAGCACCTCGACCAGCGCCACCCAATCCGCCTCTCGCACCAGCGCCACCATCACCCAGGCGCCGTCGCTGGCCTGGTAGCAGCCGGCGGGCACGTTCAGCTCGGCCGGCATGCGGCCGAGCAGCCCGGACTCGGCGATGGGGATGCCGAGCAGCGAGGCGGCGCCGGCCATCAGCGAGCAGTCCAGCAGCCGCCGCTTCGGCGGGCCTCCCCGCGCCCGATCCGCCAGGGCGGCCTGGGTGGCGGCGAAGGCGCTCATGCCGGTGTGCACATCGACCAGCAGGGTGCCGGCCTTGTGCGGCGTGCCGTCCGCGCCCGGGTTCAGCGCCACGATGCCGGAGAAGGCCTGCGCGACCCCGTCGGTGCAGGGGCGCTCGCTGTAGGGGCCGGTCTGGCCGAAGCCGGAGATGCTGACGTAGATGGCGTCCTCGCGGCTGTGCTCCACCCCCAGCCCGATGCGGGCGGCGACGCCGGGGCGGAAGGCCTCGATCACCACATCGGCCAGCGCCGCCAGCGCCTGGGCGTGGGCGCGCCCGGCGGGCGTCGTCAGGTCCAGCATGATGCCGCGCTTGCCGCGGTTGAACACCGTGCTCATCACGCTGTGGAAACCTTGGCCCCCCTCCGGGGGGGCGGGCGCCCGTGCGGTCAGGCCGCGCGACCAGTCGCCGGCCGGCGGCTCCAGCTTCACCACATCGGCGCCCATGGCGGCCAGCAGCATGCCGCAATAGGGGCCGGCAATGCCCTGGGCGGCGTCGAGCACGAACAATCCCTCGTAGGGCTGCATGGCGTTTCCCGTGTTTGTGGCCTTATCCTGCCGGGAAACGGGGAAAGTGTCAGGATGCAGCAGGAGCCTGATTCGCAGGGGCGGGAAAGCGGGGGCGCAGCATCGGCGCTGCGGAAGGTGGCCCGCAGGGCCGTGTTGGCGACGCCGGTCGCGGCATTCGCCCCCGGTGCGCTGGCGCAGGAGGCGTGGCCAGCCGCCCCGTCCGCATGGTGATCCCCTACCCGCCTGGCGGCCCGACCGACATCCTGGGCCGCATCGTTGCCCAGCGACTGACGGTCGATCTCGGCCAGCCCTTCGTGGCGGAGAACCGGGCCGGGGCCGGCGGGTCGATCGGCGCCGAGGCGGTGGCGCGGGCGGCGCCGGATGGCGCCACCTTCCTGGTCAATGCCTCGGCCCACGTCATCCTGCCGCACATGCTGCGGGTGCCGTTCGATGCGGTGGCGGATTTCGCGCCGGTGACGCTGATCGCATCCGTGCCGCTGATGCTGGTTGTGCCGGCCAGCTCGCCGGCGCGGGATGTCGCGGGGTTGGTGACGTATCTGCGGGGCAATCCTTCTGCAGCGAGCTATGCGTCGTCGTCCAATGGCGGGGCGCCGCATCTGGCGGGCGAGATGTTCCGGCTGCAGTCGGGATTGCCGCTGCAGCACATCCCGTATCGCGGCAGCGGCCAGGCGTTGCCGGATGTGGTGAGCGGCCAGGTCGCGCTGATGTTCGACAGCATGGCCAGCAGCGCCGATCTGGTGCGCGAGGGCCGGCTGCGGGCATTGGCGGTGAGCACGGACGCGCGCATTCCCGCCTTCCCGGATCTGCCGACGATGAAGGAAGCCGGCTTCCCGGATTACGAGATCAGCACCTGGTACGGCATCTGGGCGCCGGCACGGACTGCGGTGGCGGGGCGGCTGCGGCAGGCGGTGGCGGCGGCGCTGACGCATCCGGAGGTGGCGAGCCGGCTGAATGCGCTGGGCGCCATTCCGGGCGGGCAGACGCCGGAAGAATTTGCTGCCTTCGCGGCGCGGGACTACGCCCGGTATGCCCGGCTGGTGCGCGACGCCAACATCCGGGCCGAGTGATGCGCCGGGTGTCGAAGGCTCCGCGCCTGGCGACCATGCGCCGCGGCGACGCGATGTCGTTTCCCGGACAGGTCGGGCGGGGCCTCAAAAACAGTGCCTACGGGTGCCGCCGACCAGGCCGCGTGCCGGACACCAATCCCCGGTTCGGGACGCGCCGGGCGGCGCGCTGTGCCTCAGCGGTGGCGGACGACCAGCGGCGCATGCTTTTGGCCCGCCGATTCGCGGGGCTGGCGTAATGCGGGCCGTGATGTGCGAATCCTGGCGGGAGTTCGATCAGCTGGAGCTGAAGGACGTGTCGCCGCCACCGATGCGGCCGGGGGCCGTGCGCATCCGGGTGGAGGCTTGCGGGGTGTCCTTCGCCACGCAGCTCGTCGTGGCGGGAAAGTATCAGCGCCGGCCGCCGCTGCCCTTCGCGCCGGGGACCGAGGTGGCGGGGACGGTGATCGAGGGCGAGGGCCTCGCGCCCGGTACCAGGGTCTTCGCCGTGCTGGATTGGGGCGGCATGGCGGAGGAGGCGGTGGCGGACGTCATCCATGTGACCGCCATCCCGGACGGGCTGCCGCTGGAGGCCGCGGTGGCGATGCCGATCAGCTATCCCACCGCCGCCTCGGCGTTGCTGTGGCGCGGCCGCATCCGGGCTGGGGACTGGGTGCTGGTGCATGGCGCGGCCGGCGGCGTCGGGCTGGCGGGGGTGGAGGTTGCCAAGGCGGTGGGCGCCCGAGTGATCGCGCGGGCCGGCGCGGCCAAGCATGCGATGCTGCACGAGCGCGGCGCCGATGTGGTGCTGGACAGCGCCGAACCCTTCAAGGACGCAGTGCTGCGCGCCAGCGGCGGAGTCGCTTGCGTGCTGGACGTGCTGGGCGGCCCGGTCTTCGATGACAGCCTGCGCTGCCTGGCCGATGGCGGCACGCTGGTGACGGTGGGCTATGCCGCCGGGGGCATCCCCACCGTGCCGGCCAACATCCTGCTGCTGAAGAACATCGGCGTGGCCGGGCTGAACTGGGGCACCTATGTGGGCTGGTCGCCGGGCGACAACCGGCAGTTCCATGCGGCCCGGGTCCGGGAGCTTTGGGACCAGTTGATGGCCTGGTGGGTCGCGGGAATGCTGCGGCCGGAAGTCAGTGGCCGGTATCCACTTGCAGAATTTCGTGCCGCCATGGCCGATGTCGCGGGGCGGCGCAGTGCCGGCCGCGTGGTCCTACTACCGCAGGAGAATTGAATGGCCTGGACGCCGAAGTATCTCATCCAGAATGGCGCGATGATCCCCTGGGCCGATGGGCGGCTGCATCCGCATTCCATGGCGGTGACCTATGCCGCCACCGTGTTCGAGGGCATCCGCGCCTATCGTCACCCCACCACCGGCGGCTACGCCGTGTTCCGGCTGGACGAGCACCTGGCGCGCATCGGCCAGGGCATCAAGATCATGCGATTCGAGAACCCGCCGACCCTGGATGCGATGAAGGAAGGCATCCTGAAGCTGATCCCGGCGAATGAGCCGGATGACGACGTGTATATCCGGCTGCAGGTGCTGATCGACGGGCCGGGCAACCAGGGCACCCGCGGCCCGACGGGCTGGACGGCGGTCGCCATCCCGCGCGAGCGGTCCAGCGGCTTCAACAAGGGGCTGTCTGTCGGGTTCTCCTCCTGGACGCGGCTGTCCGACAACTCCTCGCCGCCGCGGGTGAAGGCGGTGGCGAACTACCATGCCGGGCGGCTGGTCACGATGCAGGCGCAGGCGGATGGCTACGACACCGCGCTGATCCTGAACACACAGGGCAAGGTGAGCGAGGCGCCGGGGGCGTGCATGTTCATCGTGCGCGACGGCAAGCTGCTGACGCCCAACCTGAACAGCGACATCCTGGAGAGCGTGACCCGCACCACGGTGATCGAGTTCGCCCGCGAGATGGGGCTGCGGGTGCATGAGGTCGCGATCGACCGCACCGAGCTGTATGTCGCCGACGAGGTGTTCCTGTGCGGCACAGGGCAGGAGCTGGTGCCGGTGACGCAGGTGGACCGGTTGCAGGTCGGCGGCGGGCAGCCGGGGCCGGTGACGATGCGGCTGCAGCAGCGCTACGAGGCGTTGGTACGCGGAACGACGGACGACCATCCGGAATGGCGCACCCAGGTGGGGAGGTGAGGCGATGCGCATAGGCTTCGTGGGCCTGGGCAATATGGGCCTGCCGATGGCGCGCAACCTGCTGCGTGCCGGGCATGAGGTGGCGGGGTTCGACCTGAACCCGGCGCCGGTGGCGGCGCTGGGCGGCGCGGCGGTGGCGAGCGCTGCCGAGGCGGCGGCGGGCGCCGATATCGTCATCACCATGCTGCCGGCCGGCGCGCATATGCGGGATGCCTGGCTGGGCGGCCCCGCCGGGACGGCGCAAGCCATGGCCGCCGCGGCCGAACCCGGCGCGCTGTTTATCGATTGCTCGACCATCGAAGTCTCGGTGGCGCGCGAGGTGGCTGCGGCGGTGTCGCAGCCCATGCTGGACGCACCCGTCAGCGGCGGCGTGATGGGGGCGGAGGCCGGCACGCTGACCTTCATGGTGGGCGGCACCGAGGACGGCTTCGCCCGCGCCCGGCCGGTGCTGGAGGCGATGGGCAAGACCGTCGTGCATTGCGGCGCGTCCGGCGCCGGCCAGGCGGCCAAGGCCTGCAACAACATGCTGCTGGCGATCTCGATGATCGGCACTTGCGAGGCGTTCATCCTGGCCGAGAAGCTGGGTCTGTCGCATCAGGCGCTGTTCGATGTGGCGAGCAAGTCGAGCGGGCAGTGCTGGGCGTTGACGACCTACTGCCCGGTGCCTGGGCCGGTTCCGGGCAGCCCGGCCAACCGGGATTACAAGCCGGGTTTTGCGGCGGCGCTGATGGCGAAGGATTTGGGGCTGGCGCAGGCGGCCGCCGAGGCTTCAGGTGCGGCGACGCCACTTGGGGCCAAGGCGCTGGAGCTGTATCGCGCATTCGCGGCGGAGCGCGGCGGGGTGGATTTTTCCGGCATCATCGAGGCGATGCGGAACGAACCGATATCCTAGCGCGCAAAGGTATTTTTTCTTGAATGTCTAGGCTTTTTATCATAGGATAAAGATCCTTGATGGAGCCATCCCATGCGCCGCCCCCGCATCTTCCCCAACTTCCGCATGACTCC
>CAXTJY010000113.1:0-9354 GCA_964244395.1 uncultured Rhodovarius sp. | reverse complement strand
TGTATGACGTGCTGCAGGGCCCGGATGCGGCGGACCCCACGCAGATCGAGATGCCGATCGATCTCGTGGCGCCGGGCATGGACAGCGGTTTGAAGGGCTTGCGCATCGCCCGGCTGGGCGGCTGGTTCGACGGGCCGCAGACTGCGGCGGCGCGGAACGCCGTCGCCGCAGTCGCCTCCGCCCTGGGCGCCGCCGGGCCGGTGGTGTGGGCCGAAGCCGAATCCACGCGGGCAGCCGCCTTCCTCATCACCTCCAGCGAGGGTGCCGGCTTCCGCCTGCCCGAGCTGCGGACGCGGCTGGAGGAGTTCGAGCCGCTGACGCAGGACCGGCTGCTGGCCGGCGCCCTGCTGCCGGCCGCCTGGGTGTTCCAGGCGCAGCGCGTCCGCGCCGTGGGCCAGGCCAGCATGCGGGAGGTGCTGGATGATTGGGACATCCTGATCGCGCCAGCGACCCCGACCCCGGCCACGCCGATCGGACAGGAGATGCTGACCATGGAGGGGGTGACGATGCCGCTGCGCCCCTCGATGGGCCTGTACACCCAGCCGATCAGCGCCATCGGCCTGCCGGTGCTGACGGTGCCTTTGCAGAATATGGAGGGGGTGCTGCCGATCGGCGTGCAGCTCATCGGCCGACCGTGGCAGGAGGCCAGCCTGTTCCGCGCGGCGCGGGTGCTGGAACGGGCGGGATTGTGCGCGGCCCCTGTCGCCCCGGCATTTGCCAGGTCGGATGCCCCGGCATTTGCCGGGTCGGATGCCCCGGCGTGTGCCGGGTCGGATACCCCGGCTTTCGCGCCGTGAGCTTCGCGGTATACCTGCCCCATGGATGAGGAATGGGAAGTGCCCGACGCATTGCAGCCGGACCCGGCGGATTACGGGTTCGACCTGCGGACGCGGCTGGATGCGGTGGTCGCCCTCAAGGGCCTGGTCCCGCCCGATGCCTTTACCGCCCAGACGCTGGGGGTGGAGCGCGAAGGCAGCGCGGTGATGATCGACCAGAAAGGTCTGTTCCTTACCATCGGCTACCTGATCACCGAGGCCGAGACGATCTGGCTGACCGCCAATAACGGTCGCGTCGTGCAGGCGCATGCCATGGCGGTGGATGCGGAGACCGGCTTCGGCGTGGTGCAGGCGCTGGGCAAGCTGGACGGCATCGAGCCGATCGAGCTGGGCGACAGCCGGGCGCTGAAATCGGGCGATGCGATGGTCGTCGGCGCCTCCGGCGGGCGGGGGCATGCGGTGGCGGCGCGGGTGGCGGCGCGGCAGCCCTTCGCCGGCTACTGGGAGTATATCTTGGAGGAGGCGATCTTCTCGGCCCCCGCGCATCCGCATTGGGGTGGCGCCGCATGCATCGGCATGGATGGGCGGCTGCTGGGGATCGGTTCGCTGATCCTGCAGCAGGGCGAGCCGGGCGGAAAACGCCTGGATCTCAACATGGTGGTGCCGATCCAGGAGCTGACGCCCATCCTGCCGGCCTTGCTGCGGCAGGGGCGCAGCGACCGGCCGCCGCTGCCCTGGCTGGGGCTGCTGGCGGTGGAGGAGGAGGAAGGCGTATCGGTGGGCAGCGTGACGCGGGGCGCCCCGGCGGAGCAGGCCGGCGTCCGCGCCAAGGATCGCATCCTGAGCGTCGGCGGCGAGCCGGTGAACGACCTTGCGACACTATGGCGGGCGGTGCGGGCGCTGGGCCAGGCCGGCACGCCGGTGCCGCTGCAACTGGAGCGTGGCACACGGGTGCTGAAGTTGACGCTGACGTCTTCGGAGCGGCGGCTGTTTCTGAAGGCGCCGCGGCTGCATTGATGTTGCGGCTGCTGGGCAGTGCCTCGTCGATCAACGTCCGCAAGGTGCTGTGGACCTGCGACGAGCTCGGCCTCGACTGCCGGCGGGACGACTGCGCCGACACGCGTGAGTGGAACCCGAACGGCCTCGTGCCCGTCCTCATCGATGAAGGCGGCGCGTTGTGGGAGTCCAACACCATTTGCCGCTACCTGGCGGCGGACAGCCCGCTGCTGCCCAGCGCATCGCGCGCCCGCGCCGCCGTCGAGCAGTGGATGGACTGGCAGGCCACCGACCTGAACTCGGCCTGGCGCGACGCCTTCATGGGCCTGGTTCGCGCCGATCCACGATTCGCCGACCCCGCGCGCATCGCGGCCGGGGTCGTGGGGTGGAATGCGGCGATGGCGGTGCTGGAGGGCCGGCTTGCGCAGACCGGCGCTTTCGTCACCGGCGCCGACTTTACCCTGGCCGACATCGTACTGGGCCTATCGGTCAATCGATGGCGGATGACGCCGATGGAAAGACCCGGGACCCCGGCCATCGACGCCTATGAAGCCCGGCTGCGGCTGCGGCCGGGCTACCTGGCACATGGGGCCAATGGGGTCCCGTAGCCAACGCTGGAATAGCGCGATGACGACGGGAGAGGCGCGGTTCGTGAAGCCCTGATTGAAGCCGCGCATGACCGCAGCATCCGGCGGCGCCGGCCGCGTCTCCCTGACCGTGATCGGCGCGGTGCAGCGGGGACGGCGGGCTGCGCAGGCGAGAGGTCAGCTGAGACGCTCGAGCAGATCGATCGCGTTCCGCGTGGCCTCCCCCAGCGTTGTGTTGTCGAGGATGCACCAGCACTCACGCCCCTCCCGGCCGTTTGCGCGAATGCTCGCGGCGAGGCGGTCCAGCGACACGGCGGAGTAGGCGGAGCGATACACCTCCGGCGAGCCGTGCCAACGCCAGTAGGTCAGCCCGCGCCAGCCGCCGGGCTCCGCAGCTCGCGGCACGATGGCCGGATCGGCCGCGACCCGGGCGACGTGGAAGCGGGCCAGTTGCGCGTCCACTTCGTCGGTGAACCAGCTGGGATGCCGAGGCTCGCACGCGAGGGCGCCGGCGAAGCATCGCCGCAGGCTGGAGAAAAACCCCTCCACCAGGGCCAGGTCATGCTGGAGCGACGGGGGTAGCTGGATCAGGAGGGGTCCGAGCGCCTCGCCAAGCATCCTGACCTCGCCGAGGAAGCGAGCCAGGGGCTCCGCGATGTCGACGAGGCGTGCCTCATGCGTGATGACCCACGGGAGCTTCGCGGCGAAGCGGAAGCCGCGCGGCGCGCTCGCAGCCCAGCGTTCGTAAGTCGCCGGCCGGTGGGGGCGATGGAAGGAGGAGTTGATCTCGACTGCCGGCATGAGGCGGGCGTAGCGCTGGAGATGCGAGCCCGCGCCAGAGAAGTGCCCAGCCACCTGCTTGGGGATGCTCCAGCCGGCGGTCCCGATCCTGATGACCTTATCCATCATCCGGTCTGACGCCTGCCGGTGCGACGGGTTGCCTCAGGCTCGCCCCTGGGTCCGTCGCCAAACATCCGCCCGTGAGTGTTCGTCGGCAGCAGGCTTCAGACGACGGGTGACAGCTTGTCCTGCGTCTTCGTCTCGAAGTCGCTGGCCTCGTGCCGCTCATGAAGCTGGCTCGACGGGTCGCCCTGCATGCGGTTCACCATGCGGCCACGCTGCGCCGCCGGGCGATCGTAAATGGTCTGCGCCCAGCGCTGCACATGCGTGTAGCTCTGCGCGTCGAGGAACTTTGCCGCATCGTTGTAGCTCCAGCCGCGCACCAGCCCGCCATACCAGGGCCAGATCGCCATGTCGGCGATGCTGTAGTCGGGGCCGGCGATGAAGGGGCTTTCCGCCAGACGGCGGTCCAGCACGTCCAGCTGGCGCTTCACCTCCATGGTGAAACGGTCGATCGGGTATTCCTGCTTCGTCGGCGCGTAGGCGTAGAAGTGCCCGAAGCCGCCGCCGAGATAGGGGGCGCTGCCCATCTGCCAGAACAACCAGGAGAGGGTCTCGGCGCGGTGGGTGCCGAGGAAGGCGCCGAACTTCTCGGCGAGGTAGAGCAGGATGGCGCCGGATTCGAAGACCCGGACGGGCTCCGGCCCGGAGCGGTCGAGCAGCGCTGGAATCTTGGAATTGGGGTTCACGCCGACGAAGCCGCTGCCGAACTGTTCGCTTTCGGAAATCCTGATCAGCCAGGCGTCGTATTCCGCGCCGCCATGGCCCGCGGCCAGCAACTCCTCAAGCAGCAGCGTCACCTTCACCCCGTTCGGCGTGCCCAGGGAATAGAGCTGCAAGGGATGCTTCCCGACCGGCAGCTCCTTCTCATGCGTGGCGCCGGCGACGGGGCGGTTGATGTTGGCGAAGCGGCCGCCATTGCCGGGCTTCCACTCCCAGACGGCGGGGGGGACGTATTCGGTGGATGTGCTCATGGGGGAGCTCCTGCGGTGTCTGGACTGGCAGGTGGGGTGGCGGACACCATCCGTCCAGGAGGTGGCAAGGTCGGGCCGAGGCGCCGGGCGCCCGCGGGCATCAAATGTGAAAGCTCTCGCCGCAGCCGCACCGCCCCTTCTCGTTCGGGTTCACGAAGGTAAAGCCGGCGCTCATCGCCTTCACCTCGTAATCCATCTCGGTGCCGATCAGGAACAGCGTCGCCTTGCGGTCCACCAGGATGGTGATGTCACCGTTGACCACTCGCTCATCGGTCGGGCCGGCGTGGTCCACGAAGGTCAGGTCGTAGGCCATGCCGGAGCAGCCCTTGGTCTTAATGCCGATGCGCAGCAGCTTGCCGGCCTCGGCCTTGGCATACAGTCCGCGCAGCCGCTCGGCCGCGCCTTCGGACAGCGTCATCAATGGCGGCAGCGCCCGGGCGCGCGGCTTTTCGGTGGTGGTGGACATGCTGTGCGTCCTCCTCAGTACATGTTCAGGGCCAGGCGGGAATCCTCGCTCATCCGGCTCGGATCCCAGGGCGGGTCCCAGACGATCTCGACCTTCACGTCGCTGACGCCGGGCACCGTCCGCACGGCTTCCTCCGCCATGCTGGGCAGCTCCTGCGCCGACGGGCAGTTGGGGGTGGTGAGGGTCATCTCGACCTTCACCGAGCCGTCGTCGCCCAGTTCGATGGCATAGACCAGGCCGAGTTCGTAGATATCGACCGGGATTTCCGGGTCGAACACCGTCTTCAACGCGGCGATGACCGCTTCTTCGTTCAGCGCGGGGTGCTGCTCGCCATCCGGGGTCCAGCTTGAAACCTCACTCACTGCGGGCCTCCTGGCTGGAATCGTCCAGCGCATTGTTCAGCGTGTGCCAGGCCAGCGTCGCGCATTTCACCCGGCTGGGGAATTCATGCACGCCGGAGAGCGGGGTCAGCCGCTCCATGTCGTCCTCCAGCGCGGCATCGCAATGCGGACAGTGCCCGGTCATCGCCAATTCACGGAACGCCTCGCCCATCTGCCGCGCCTGGGCGGGCGACTTGCCGCGCACCGTCTCGGTCATCAGCGACGCGCTGGCCATGGAGATGGCGCAGCCGCGGCCCTGGAAAGCGGCGTCGGCGATGGCGCCGGCATCGTCGAAAGCCAGCCACAGGTCCATCTTGTCGCCGCAAAGCGGGTTGTCACCGCGGGCGTGGTGGGTGGCGTTCTCCAGCCGACGGAAGTTCCGCGGCTTGCGGCCGTGGTCGAGGATGACTTCCTGATAAAGGTCGCGCAGGTCATCGAACATTACTGAAAGAACCTCCGCGCCGAGGTCAGCGCCTCGGCCAGATAGTCGATCTCGGCGGCGGTGGTGTACAGGCCGAAGCTGGCGCGGCAGGTGCCGTTCTCCGCCCCCAACCGCTCATGCAGCGGCTCGGCGCAGTGCCGGCCGGCGCGGACGGCGATGCCTGCGCGGTCCAGCAGCGTGCTGAGATCATGGGAATGCGCGTTGTCCAGAGCAAAGGCGAAAACGCCGCCGCGATCCTGCGCCGCGCCCAGCACGCGCAGGCCCTCGATGCCTGACAGCCCCGCCATGGCATGATCGACCAGCGCCCGCTCATGCGCCTCGATGGCCGGCATGCCGATGGCCTCGACGTAGCGGATGGCCTCGTGCAGGCCGATGGCCTCGATGATCGGCGGGGTGCCGGCCTCGAACTTGGCGGGGGGCTCGGCCCAGGTGGAATGATGCAGGCCGACGCTGGCGATCATGTCGCCGCCGCCCATGAAGGGCGGCATGGCGCGCTGCACATCGGCCTTGGCATACAGGATGCCGATGCCGGTGGGGCCGTACAGCTTATGGCCGGTAAAGGCGTAGAAGTCGGCGTCGATCGCCTGCACGTCCACCCGCCGATGCACTGCCGCCTGGCTGCCGTCGAACAGCACCTTGGCGCCGGCCTCATGCGCCATGCGGGCGATGCGCGCGGCCGGCGTCACGGTGCCCAGCACGTTGGACATGTGGGTGACCGCCACCAGGCCGACGCGGCCATCGGCCAGGAGTTCGGCCAAGTGATCGAGGTCCAGCTCGCCGGCATCGGTGATGCGGCAGATGCGCAGCTCGGTGCCGTGCGCGTCGCGCAGCATCTGCCAGGGGACGAGGTTGGCGTGATGCTCCATCTCCGATGTCACCACGGCCTGGCCGGGCTTCAGCACGCCGCGACCGAAGCTGTGCGCCACCAGATTCATCGCCATGGTGGAGTTGGACGTGATGATGATGTCGGCCTCGGAGGGCGCGTTGATGAAGGCGGCCACGGCGGCGCGGGCGGCCTCATAATCGGCTGTCGCCTGCTCGCTGAGGTGGTAGGCGCCGCGATGGACGTTGGCGTAGGCGCTTTCCATGCAGCGCACCATCGCCTGCACCACCGCGCGCGGCTTCTGCGCCGAGGCGCCGCTGTCGAGGAAGACGAGCCTCTTGCCGCGATGCTCGCTGGCCAGAATCGGGAAATCGGCGCGGATGGCCTCGACGTCGAATGGGGTGTGGTGGATGCCGTCCATCATCCCGCCTCCGATGGCCGAAGCGCCGGCACGGCGCGCAGGGCTGATTCGGCGGCCCCAACGCGTTCCCCTGCCCACCAGCCGGCCACCGCCTCGCTCAGCGCTGAGCGGCAGATGTCGTCGCCCACGCCCTCCACCGCCTCGGTCAGGAAGGCCTCGACCAGCATGGAGCGGGCGGCGGCGGCGGGGATGCCGCGGCTGCGCAGGTAGAAAAGCTGCGCCGCATCCAGCGCGCCGACCGTGGCGCCGTGGCTGCACTTCACGTCGTCGGCGTAGATTTCCAGCTGCGGCTTGCTGTCCATCTCGGCCTCTTCGGAGAGCAGCAGCGCCTGGTTCATCTGGTAGCCATCCGTCCGCTGCGCCGGCTTACTGACCAGGATCTTACCCTGAAATACGCCGCGCGAGCGACCGGACAGCACGGTCTTGTAGGTCTGGCGGGAGCCGCAATCGGGCGCGGCGTGGTGCAGGTCGGTGGTGGTGTCGGCGTGTTGGCCGTCACCGACGAGCTGCGCGCCGTTCATGTGGCACATGGCGCGGGGGCCATCGAGCGAGGCGTGGATTTCGTTGCGCGCCAGCCGCCCGCCGGCGTTCAGCGTGAAATTGTCATAGGTGGCGCCGGCGGCGATGGCGGTGTGCACGGAGGAGAGGTGGAACGCCGCCCGCCCCTCGCGCTGGATGCGGACATGCGCCATCTCGGCGCCGGCGGCCAGCACGATCTCAAAGACCGGGTTGTGCAGATAGGCGAGGCCGGCCGCGCCGTCCGACGTGTCCAGCAGGGTCAGCCGCGCCCGCTCGCCCAGGCGGATGACGTGGCGCGGGTGGAAGGCGATGGCACCGGTATCGCCGGTGATAACCGAGATCAGTTCGATCAGCCCGGCATCCTCGCCGGCGGCGACATCCAGGAACAGGCCATCCTCGAACAGCGCCGCGTTCATCGCCGCCAGCGGCTGCGCCGGCGCGGCCAGGCTGCCCAGCACGCCGGCGGCATCGGAGAGGGGGCGGGGCGGCAGGGTGGACAGGTCGCCCCGCAGCACGCCATCGACGAAGACGAGGCGGGCATGGCCGCGCATCGGCGGCAGCGAGGGCATCGATAGCGCGCGGCCCTGCACCGCGAAGTCGCCGCGCGCGACCGGCGCGAGGTCGGTGTACTTGAAGGCCTCAACCCGCCGCGTCGGCAGGCCGTGCTGGCGCAGCGCCTCGCGCCCCGCCTTGCGGGTGGCGGCGGCCCAGGAAGGGGTGCTCAGCGCGTCGGCGCGGGCCAGGAAGCTGGCTGCATTGCTGATCGCGTTCACGCCGCGACCTGCGCGTAGCCTTGCGCCTCCAGCTCACGCGCCAGCTCCGGCCCGCCCGACTTCACGATGCGGCCGGCCATCAGCACATGCACCCGGTCCGGCACGATGTAGTCGAGCAGCCGCTGGTAGTGGGTGATGATCAGCGCCGAAAAGGCGGGCCCGCGCAGCGCGTTCACCCCGTCCGAGACGATCTTCAGCGCATCGATGTCCAGGCCGCTGTCGGTCTCATCGAGAATGGCCAGCTTGGGGCCGAGCAGCGCCATCTGCAGCACCTCGTTGCGCTTCTTCTCACCGCCGGAGAAGCCGACATTCACGCCGCGCTTCAGCATGTCCTCCGGCATCGACAACTCCTTCATCCGCGCCCGCGCGACCTTGAGGAACTGCATCGCGTCCAACTCCGGCTCGCCGCGGTGCCGGCGCACTGCGTTCAAAGCCGTGCGCAGGAAGTTGGCGTTGCCCACGCCGGGCAGCTCGACCGGATACTGGAACGCAAGGAACAGCCCCGAAGCGGCCCGTGCCTCCGGCTCCAGCGCCAGCAGGTCGATGCCGTCGAACGTCACGCTGCCGCCGGTGATCTCGTAGCCCTCGCGCCCGCTCAGCACGTAGCTGAGGGTGGATTTGCCGGAGCCGTTCGGCCCCATGATGGCGTGCAGTTCGCCCGTCGGCACTTCCAGGTCGATGCCCTGCAGGATGGGCTTGCCGTCGATTTCGGCGGTCAGTCCTTCGATACGCAACACTAGCCAACACTCCCTTCAAGGCTGATCGCGAGAAGCTTTTGCGCCTCCACCGCGAACTCCATCGGCAATTCCTTCAGCACTTCGCGGCAAAAGCCGTTGACGATCAGCCCCACCGCCTCCTCCTGCGTCAGGCCACGCTGGCGGCAGTAGAACAGCTGGTCCTCGGCGATACGCGACGTCGTCGCCTCGTGCTCCACCTTTGCGGTCATGCAGCGGTTCTCGATGTAGGGCACGGTGTGGGCGCCGCATTCATCGCCGATCAGCAGCGAATCGCACTGGGTGAAGTTGCGCGCGCCGGTGGCCTTGGGGCTGATGCGGACCAGGCCGCGATAGGTGTTCTGCCCCCGACCGGCCGAAATGCCCTTGGACACGATGGTGCTCTTCGTGCGCTGCCCGATGTGGAACATCTTGGTCCCGGTATCGGCCTGCTGGCGGTTGTTGGTGATCGCCACCGAGTAGAACTCGCCAACGCTGTCATCGCCCAGCAGGATGCAGGACGGATACTTCCAGGTGATGGCCGAGCCGGTTTCCACCTGCGTCCAGCTCACCTTGCTGCGGGC
>CAXTJY010000112.1:6595-9362 GCA_964244395.1 uncultured Rhodovarius sp. | reverse complement strand
CAGGCCGCGGAAATTGGTGATGCCCGAGCTGCGCAGCACGAACAGGCTGTGCGGCGAATGGGTGTAGACCTGCATGATGGCAGTCACCGGCACCTGGCCACGGGCGCGCGCCGCCATGACCGGGCCGATATCCGCCACGCCGAAGGTCGCGGCCCCCGCGCCCACCTTGTTCACCGTGTCGCCGGAGCCGAAGCCGCGGGTCAGCGAAATGTCGATGCCGTTTTCGCGCCAGAAGCCGCGCGCGGCGCCAGCATACCACGCGGCGTGCTCGCCGGTGGGGATCCAGTCCATCTGGAACAGCGCGCGGTCTTGCGCACGCGCCGGAAGCGCCAGGATCAGAAGGAGGAAGAAAAAGCGCATGTCGGTGCTCCGTGCGTTCACGTTGAGCCGTTTGCGGCGCTTCCCCGGGGCGACGGTGCCCGGAAGATTGCAATTCGGCAAGCCACGGCGGTGCGAGATCCGCGGGCCGGCGCTTTCACTGCCGCACCGAAGCCCCGTGACCCGTGGTCGGCCACCGGGTGCGCAAGGGGGGAGACGTCCATGGCGACCGATCAGGGCCGCGAAAGAACACAGGTGCCCCTTACCGCGGCCTCACCGGTAGCCCCATCGCCCGGAACTGCGCTTCCACCACGTCCAGGTCGTGCAAGCCGGCCGGCGTGGCAAGGCAGGGCTGCTCGTGCAGGCGCGGCGCACGGTGGGTGCGCCACAGCGCCAGCAGTCGCCGCAATTCGACCAGCGGTTCGACATGGTCATCCACCCGCAGATCGATGTCGGGGAAGTGCTCGGCCGTCACCAGCTGGATGGCGGCGGACTGGCGGCCGCGCCGGTCGCCCCCCGCCGCCTCGCCCGCATCCAGCGCCGAGATCATCCGCTCCGGCAGCGCCAACTCCGTGCGGGTCAGGAATGCTGCGACGGTGTCGGCCACCACGGCCTCATGGCTCAACATGTTGCCGGCGACGGACCAGCCGGTACCGGTGACGTGGCCGCACCATTCGACGCAGCGCTCCCCCGTCCAGGCGGCGGCGCGGCCCTTGGCGTCGATGGCATGGACCTGGCGCAATGCCCGGCCCTCATCCATCGCCACCACGCCCTCGACCGCCAGCACGGGCGAGACGCCGCGCTCCATGGCGTCGAGGATGGCGGGGCCGAGGTAGCGGTTTGTCCGGCTCTGGGTAGCGACAGCACCCACCCCGGCCCGCACGAACGGCACCGCGGCGCCTACCGCCAGGGCACAGGTGGTGACTGCGACGGCGAAGGCGCCGGTGGCGGGCTCATGCGCGATGATCGACCAGGTGATGGCGGAAAACCTTTTATGGACGTTGGGTCAAGCTTACAGACCGTGGCGAGGTCGGGGGAAGGGAGTTTTTCGCCGCGGCGTTGCGTGGCCGGCTGGCGCGTGGCTTCCTGTGACCAGGAGAAACGCCATGGTCCAACGTCGTATGCTGCTTGCCGCCGGCCTTGCCATGCCGACGCTGGCGCAAAGCCCCTGGCCGGACAAGCCGATCCGGCTGATCGTGCCCTTTGGCCCTGGTGGCGCCATCGACACGCTGAGCCGCACCATGGCGTCGCGCTTCGCCGAATTCACCGGCGGGCAACAGCTGGTGGTGGAGAACCGGGCGGGCGCCGGGGGCACCATCGGCGGCGCCTACGCGGCGCAGCAGCGGCCCGATGGGGCAACGCTGATGATGGCCGATGTCGGCGCCAACTGCATCGGCAGGCTGCTCTACCCCAGCCTGGCCTACGATCCGCTAACCGCCTTCACCCCCATCATTCATCTCGTGAACCTGCCCGGCGGGCTGATCGCCCACCCGGAAGTGCGGGAACGGACGATGCCGGAGATCATCGAGGCGGCGCGGGCGCGGCCCGATGGCTTCACCTTCTCCTCCGCCGGCAACGGCAATGGCAGCCATCTGTTCATGGAGCTGTTCCTCAAACGGGCCGGGATCAAGATGGTGCACATCCCCTACCGCTCCGGCGCCGAGATGGTGACGGCGCTGATCCGCGGCGACGCCCAGTTCGGCTTCCCCACCGTCTCCTCGGCGCTGAACATGATCCGCGAGGGCCGGGCGCGGGCGGTGGGGGTGAGCGTGCCCGGCGGCACGCCGCTGCTGCCTGGGATCCCTGGGGTGGACACCGTCCTGCCTGGCTTCAACGTGGCGGTGTGGCATGGCATTCTGGCGCCGGCGGGGCTGGAGCGCGGCATGGCGCTGCGCATCAACGAGGTGTTCGGCCGGATCGCGGTGCTGCCGGAGGTGCGCGAGCGCATTTTCCAAGGTCAGGCCGGCACGGTGGTGGCCGGCACGCCGGAGGATTTCGCCAACCACATCCGCCGCGAATACGATACCTGGGCGCCGATCATCCGCGAGGGCAACATCCGTGCCGAGTGAGGCGTCGGGTAACGCCCGGGCAGCGCCCCAGCCGCGCGCCGCGGATCGCGTGGCGGAGGCGCGGCCTGCCAGCACCATCCTGCTGCTGCGCGATGGCGCGGCCGGGCTGGAGGTGTTCATGGTGGTGCGAAATCGCGCCATCGACTTCGCGGGCGGCGCGTTGGTCTTCCCCGGCGGCCGGGTGGAGCAGGCGGATGCCGCGTTGGGCGAGCCGTTCCGCATCGCCGCGATCCGCGAGGCATTTGAGGAGTCCGGCATCCTGCTCGCCCGAAAGGGGGACGACTTTCTGGCGGAGCACAGCCTGCCGCGCGACGGCGATTTCCACGCACTGCTGGCCGAGCAGGCGCTGACGCCGGCCGCCGACGCGCTGGTGCATTTCG
>CAXTJY010000112.1:6257-6585 GCA_964244395.1 uncultured Rhodovarius sp. | reverse complement strand
AGCATCTCCAGCGCCGCCGCGCTGCATCTCGCCTGCGCGGTGCCGAAGGCCGACTGGGGCGTTAGCTTGACGCATTTCTACCTGGCCGAGGCGCCGCCGCAGCAGATCGGCCTGCATGATGGTGGCGAGGCGGTGGAGAGCGTGTGGATCACGCCCACGCAGGCACTGGCCGAGGCCGATGCGGGGAAGCGCGTGCTGGTCTTCGCCACCCGGCTGAACCTGGCCAAGCTGGCGCGCTTTGCCACCGTAGGGCAGGCGCTGGCTGGGGCGGGTGCGGTGGTGACGGTGTGCCCGGAGCCGTTTGTTCGCGACGGCGAGACCTGGCTGC
>CAXTJY010000112.1:4093-6247 GCA_964244395.1 uncultured Rhodovarius sp. | reverse complement strand
GGTGGCAGCGGGGTGACGTCATTGGCGATGCCGCTCGGCGGCACTCCGTCGAAGTGCGACCGCAATCGACGGTTTGGGCCATTCGGTCAGGTCGCCGAGCAGCGTGGTGCGGCGCTCGTCATCCGGTCGCGGCGGGTCACCTCGTGTGAAGCGCCGTCAGGTCGCCCTGCAGCGCGCCGCAATCGCCGACCAGCCAGGGGTGGTCCGGGCGGTTCAACGCCCGCAACACAGGGCGCAGGCCGGTGCAGGCGAGGCGCGCGGTAATCTGTCGCCGTGTCGCATCATGGCCGCGGCGCTCGTCCGGCCATGAATCGAGCAGCTGCATGGCAGCATCGCCATGGCCGGCGTAGAGCAGGCACAGCGCGCGCCGGGCGTGCTCCGCCTCCGGCCGCCAGCTTCGGCGGGTGCGGGGGTCCTGGCCCCATTCGCCCGCGGCCAGGCCAGCGGCGGCGGCCGCCAGCGAGGCGAAGCCTGGCACCCCTCGCGTGACGCCACCGCGTGCCGGGCAGGCATCGCCCAACGCTTCCTCCTGCGGCCGACGCATGGCGGCCACGTCCGGCATCAGGCGACCGTTCTGCAGCGAATAGGCGACGGGCACCCGAAGGTCGGTGGCGCGGGCCACGTCCATGTCCCAGAAATCCAGCTCGTTCTCTGCGATCCACAGCAGGCGGCCCTCGCGCACTGGCACCGTCTCCTCCTGCTTGCCCACGGCGAAGCTGCCGATGACGTCCCAGCCGTTGCGCGTCCGACGCATGACATGCAGCGTGAAGCAGCAATACGCCCCGCCGGACCAGCCGCGCACCAGCAAGGCCGGCCGGCCGCCGATAGGCGCCATCGGCCGCGCTGTCAGAGATTGATCGGTGAGAATGGCGCGCCGGCCGCCCGGCCGCGTCACCAGCAGGGCCTGGGTGCCTTCGGAGGTGCGGCGGATGATCACCTGCTGCGGACCGCCGGCGACGATCTGCTCGGGCAGCGACGCGGCCTTCGCGGCAAGGGTCTCCCCTGTCGGCGACGCCTCTTCGTGGGCCGGCCCATCCGGCGCCGACGCCTCGGCGGCGGGCCGATCCGGCAGCGCCGCGTCTCCGGCGCGCCGGCCAAGCGTTGACTCCTCGGCGGCAGAAAGCGCCGTCGGGCTGTTCGGCGCCGCCGACTCGGCCGCAGCAAGCTTAGCAGGGAGCGACGCGGCCAGGATCAGCAGCGCAACTGCGAAGCCAGGTCCAAGAAGTCCTCGCACACGAAATCCCATGGATCCTCCGCCGTCATATCCGTTGTCTGGTCAGGACCATGTTCGCCGCGTCGGAAGACGAAGGCGGTGGCGAGGCCCGACTGCCGCGCCGCGCGCAGATCGCCGTTATGCGCCGCCACCAGGCAAACTTCCGCCGGCGCCATGCACAGGATTTCGGCGGTGCGGGTGTAGGAGAGCGGGTCGGGCTTGTAAGCCCGCGCCGCTTCTGCCCCCAGGATGGCGTCCCACGGGATGCCGGCGCGCTTGGCCATGTTGGCCAGCAGCAGGATGTTGCCGTTGGACAGCGGCGCCAGGAAGAATTTGCGCCGCAGCCGGTGCAGGCCGAGCAGCACGTCGGGCCAGGGGTCCAGCGCGTGCCAGGCCAGGTTCAGCGCGTCCAGGTCGGCGGCAGCGGCGGTCACGCCGTGGTCGGCCAGCATGGTCTCCAGGTTCTCGCGGTGCAGTACGTCCAGCCGGGTGAAGGGGCGGCGGCCGCTGCGGCATTCCTCCATCGCGGGCTGGTAGCGTTTGCGCCAGGCATCGGCCAGCGCGAAGGGGTCCAGCTCGGGCCGGCCGTGCGCCACCAGGAAAGGCGCCAGCGCGCGGGCCACGCCGGAGCGCCAATCGACCACGGTGCCGAAGGTGTCGAAGACCAGCGCTTTCATGCCGGAGACTCAGCGCTGGGCGGCGATCCCTGCGGCATCGCGCGGTTGCCGAAGACCAGCGCCTTGATCATTCCGCGGCCTTCGCCATCTCGGGCGCCGCCCACCGCTTGTCGAACTCCCACACCTCCGGAAAGCCCATCAGCTCGCAGATGCGGCTGAAGCCGTAGCTTTCCTGCAAGGGCAGGCCGGTGCTGTCGCCATGCGCCTTGAGGTGGCTGAACGCCCGCTCGAACGCCGCCGCCGCCGCCAGGAACCCCACCGCCG
>CAXTJY010000112.1:0-4083 GCA_964244395.1 uncultured Rhodovarius sp. | reverse complement strand
CGGGTAGATGGCGATGCCGTAGCCGATCTCCTTCAGCCGGGCAGCAGGCAGGATGGGGGTGCGGCCGCCCTCCACCATGTTGGCCAGCAGCGGCTTGTTCGGGAAGGCCTTGCCTATGGCCACCATCTCCGCCTCGCTCTCCGGGCTTTCGATGAAGACGATGTCGGCGCCAGCCTCGTCGAACATGTGCCCGCGGCGGATCGCCTCATCCAGGCCCAGCCCGGTGCGGGCATCGGTGCGGGCGACGATGAGGAAGTTGGGGTCCTTCCGCGCTTCGACGGCGACCTTGATCTTCAGCACCATTTCCTCGGCCGGGATGACGCGGCGGCCGGGGGTGTGGCCGCATTTCTTCGGCACCTCCTGGTCCTCCAGCTGGATGCCGGAAATGCCCGCTGCCTCGTAGCCCAGAACGGTGTGGCGCACGTTCAGCAACCCGCCATAGCCGGTGTCGGCGTCGGCGATGATCGGCGTCGTCGCCAGGCTGGCGAAGCGGCCCATGCGGGTCACCATGTCGGTGTAGGTCGCGATGCCGGCATCGGCCACGCCCATATGCGAGGCGACGGTGCCGAAGCCGGTGGCGTAGAGGCAGTCGAACCCCATGCCGTCCGCCACCAGGGTGGAAATGCCCTCGAAGATGCCGGGGGCCACGATGAATTTCTTCGCGTCGAACGCGGCCTTGAGCGATGCCTTTGCCATGATGATTCCTATTGGCGGGTGATGTGGCCGGCGCGCGCGGCGTCGGCCCAGATTTGATCCTCGCGCCGCATCGCCTCCAGCAGGGCAGGGGCCGGACGGAGGTCGGGCTCGATGCCCAGGGCAGCGAGGCGGGCGATGAAAGCCTGGTCCTGGAAGGCGGAGCCGAAGGTCTCGCCGATGCGGCTCACCAGCCCGGCTGGCATACCGGGTGGCCCCAGCAGCGCTACCCAGCCGGAGAGGTCGAAGCCGGCGAAGCCCTGCTCCTGCATCGTTGCGACCTGCGGGAAGAAGGGTGTGCGGGTGGCGGTGGAGCAGGCGATCAGCTTGACCCGTCCGGTGGGGATGTGCGGCACCACGCTGGCCGAGCTGGTCCAGCCAAGCGGTAAATGCCCGGCCACGATGTCGGTCATCAGCTGGCTACCGGCGCGGTACTGCACGTCGGGGATTTCGGCGCCGATCCGCCGCGCCATCTCCTGGCCGATGAACTGGCTCAGCGCCTCGGTCGAGCCGGTGGACAGCGCGCGCGGCTGGGCGGCTGCGAAGGCGCGCAGGCCGGCCATGTCGGTGAAGGGCAGGGTGTGGCCGGCCGCCAGCATCATGGTGTTGCGCGTCAGCATGGCGATGGGGCTGACGTCGCGCACCGGGTCGTAGGGCAATGCTGACATGGTGTGGCGGTTGAGGATGTGGGTGGAGACCACGGCGGTGAGGGTGTGGCCGTCCGGCTCGGCGCGGATCATTGCCTCGGTGCCGATGACGCCGTTACCGCCGGCGCGGTTCTCGACGACGATGGGGTGGGGCAGGTGCGGCCGCAGGGCCTCGGCCAGGGCGCGACCCAGGATGTCGGTGCCGCCGCCGGCGGCGTAGGGGATGATGAGGCGGACGGGGCGGGCCGGCCAGGCGGGTTGGGCGAGGGCGGGCAGGGCGAGCGGCGCGGCAAGCAGCGCGCGACGGGGCAAGGACATGGCGTTTCTCCGGGATGAATGTTGCGCGCGCCGGGGCCGGGCGGCAAGCTGGCGTAAACCCAGGAGAACGCCATGCCCGAAGCCCCGCTCGCCAACCCCGACACCGCCGCCCTGGCCGAGATCGAGGCGGTGGTCCGCACCTATCTCGACGGCCTGTACGAAGGCGACACCGAAAAGCTCGCCGCCGCCTTCCACCCTGCCTCCGAACTCCGCTCCGAAAAGGACGGCGCCCTCGCCGAGGTGAAGCGCGACGCGTGGCTCGAAGCCGTCCGCACCCGGCCCAACCCCAAGGCGCAGGGCCTGACCCGCCACGACCGCATCCTGGCCATCGACCTGGCGGGGCCGGAGCTGGCGGTGGTGAAGCTGAACTGCGCCATCCCCCCGCGCTTCTTCACCGACGTGCTCGTGCTGCTGAAGCTGGCCGACGGTTGGAAGATCGTCAGCAAGGCGTTCCGGACCGAGACGCGCGGTTGATCGCACGGCGGGCGCTCGCACTGCTCGCCGCGCCCGCGCTGGCCCAGGAAGCGCCGGTCACCCTGCTCAGTGGCGGCGCGCTGGAGCCGCCGCTGCATGCCGCGCTGCGCCGTTGGCCCGGCCCGCCGCCGGCCGTCACCTTCAACACCGCGCCGGCCATCGCCCGCCGTCTGGCGGCGGGCGAGCGGCCGGACCTGCTGCTGGCACCGGTCGCGCTGTTCCACGGCCTCGTTGCCACACCGGTGCCGCTGGGTGGCGTGGCCGTGGGGGTCGCGCTGCGCGACGGTGCGCCCGACCCCGCCATCGCCGACGAGGCCAGCTTCCGCGCCGCGGTGCTGGCCGCCGATGCGCTGGTGTTCAACCAGGCCTCGACCGGGCTTTACATGGATCAGCTCTTCGCCCGGCTCGGGCTTACCGCGGCCATCGCCGCGAAGGCGGTCCGCTTCCCGGATGGGGATTCGGTGCTGCGCCGCCTTGCGGCAGGGCAGGGGCGCGAGATCGGCTTCGCCGCCACCACCGAAATCCTGCTGTTCCGCGGCCGGGGAGTCAGGCTTGTCGGGCCACTGCCGTCGGGTCTGGGCAACAGCACGCTGTATGCCGGCGCGGCGCTGACCCCGCGCGGCGCCGCGCTGCTGGACTTCCTCGACAGCGCCCCGGCGCGGGCGGCCATGCGCGAGGCAGGGCTGGAGTGAGATCAATCCTATCGGTCCGATAGGCCGAACGGCAGTGGCGGAACCGCGAAGCGGCGGGCAGGGTGCAGACGTCAATGAAAGAACCCGCCATGCACGCCTCCCCCCTCGCCATCTTTGCCGCCGGCTTCCTCGCCGGCGGCATCGCTCTGGGCGGCGTCGTAGCGCATGCCCGCATCACCTCGGTCAATGGTTCCATCGGCGGGGTGTTGCCGAATAGCGAGGCCGGCCTGCTTTGCGTCACCGCCGCCAATGCGGTGCGCGCGGTTCGCGGGGTCTCGCGGGAGGGGACCGTTGGTGCGCCCGCCGGCGCCTCCACTGGCGTCTGGCTGCGCTGCCCGGCCTAAGGCTGGTTCGGCCGCAGCAGGAAGGTCGTCCCAGCCCGCTCGCACACGTCGCGCAGCTGCGCCTCCAGCGCGGGCGGGATGGGGATGCCTTCGCGCTCGCGCTTCTCACGCATCATGTCCTCCGGCTCGCCGGCCACCATGATCGGCTTATCCGGGTCCGCCCGCCTGGCGCCGTGCAGCACGTCGATGGCGTCGCTCGTGTCGGCCTCGAACAGGCCGGCGTCGCGGAACATGTCGGGCTTCAGCGCCAGGAAGAAATGGCCGATGTTATTGGGCTCGTCGCTCTTCTGGGTGCGGTTGCGGATCGGCGAGAAGCTGGCGCCGACCAGCGCGCCGCCCAGCAGGTGCACCATCATCGCCAGGCCGTAACCCTTGTGGCTGCCCATCGCGCCGGTGCCGCCCAACGGGGTGATGCCGCCCTCCTTGTGCTTGAAGACGAAGTCGTTGCCGACATGCGAATCCTGCACCGCATTGCCCTCGCCATCCACCACCCAGCCTTCGGGTAGCGGCTTGTCGTTGAGGTGATAGACGCGAACCTTGTTGCCCGCGACCGTCGTTGTCGCCATGTCCAGCACGAAGTCGTTGTGCCGCGCGGCGGGGGCTGAGAAGGCCCAGGGATTGGTGCCCAAAATGGGCTCGGAGGCGCCGGTGGGCACCATCAGCACGCCACGGGTCGAGCTCGCCACCATGCCGATGAAGCCACGGCGCGAGGCGATGCGGGCATAGGCGCCCGCGGCGCCGAAATGATGGCTGTTGACGACGCCCACCACGCCCACGCCATGCGTGGCCGCCAGGTCCACCGCCAAATTCATCCCCATGACCGAGACCGGATGCCCCAGCCCGTCCTTGCCATCGAGCAGCGCGGTGGCGCCGTGCTGGCGCTCGACGACCGGTGGGTGGGTCAGCCGGATCTGG
>CAXTJY010000111.1:0-9384 GCA_964244395.1 uncultured Rhodovarius sp. | reverse complement strand
TGTGATCCAAAGCCGCTCCAAGCGCGCCGAGGATAAGCGCGAGCCGGTGAAGGAGCATCTGCTGGTCACCCGTTACGACCCCGCCCGGGTCGAGCGCGGCGAAATGCTGAAGCTGGAGGATGTGCAGGAAATCCTCGCCATCCCGCTGCTGGGCGTCATCCCCGAAAGCGAGAGCGTGCTGAAGGCGTCGAACCAGGGCAACCCGGTGATCATGGATACCGAGAGCACCGCGGGACAGGCTTATACCGACGCGGTGGCGCGCTTCCTGGGCGACGATCGGCCGCATCGGTTCCTCGATGCCGAGAAGAAGAAGACCGGGCTGTTCGGGCGCCTCTTCGGCGGGAGGGCTGCCTGATGTCCTGGCTCGACATCTTCCGGGCGAAGGCTAAACCGCAGCCGGCCACCGCGTCGCTCGCCAAGGATCGGTTGCAGATCATCCTGGCGCATGAGCGGGTCGGGCGCGGCCGCGAGGACTTCCTGCCGAAGCTTCAGCAGGAGCTGATCGCCGTGGTGGCGCGCTATGTCGCCGTCGATCCCGACAAGGTTGTGGTCAATCTGGAGCGAGGCCAAGGAATGAGTACGCTGGCCATCGGCATCGAGTTGCCTGGGAACGGCACCTCCGGGCGCAATGCAGCCGCTTAGGCGCTGGTTTGCGTCTCATTTTGGATACGCTCGCGAAAATGTTTGGGCTTGCCGGCCGAGTAGCCTCTGGAGAGGTGCAAATTTTGTATTCTTGTCTCGGAAATTTGGAAAAGGGTTATTTTATCAACTTCGATTGACTTTTACTTCTCGTTTAGGTTGCGGGCGCATTTTTTTCTGCTGATCATCACATTTACTTGCTTGATGGATAATTGATTCGCTTGTTAGGTGTGCTCACCAATCGGGAGCATTCCATGTCCTACGTCCTATCGACCCAAGGTTCTCCGCCCGTCATTTACGCTAGCAACGTGGACAGCGTCTCCGGGACCGGCTTGGCCGACTCGCTGCTCATTCCCAGCCAGGCCAAGTTCACTTCCGGCCTTGGCACCAGGATGCTGAACGGCGGGCTTGGCGTGGACACGCTGATCTTCACCTTCAACCTGAACGGCCTCGGCGATTCCGCCTGGCAGGGCGTGTCGGGTTGGGAATACGCGCTGCTGATCGGCGGCGGCTATCAGAATTTCACCCTGGGCGCGAACGCGGAAGTGGCCTTTACGGGCCGCATTATCACCGTGATGGGCGTCTCGACCTCCGGCATCAATCTGGACGGTTCGGCGCTGAGCACACTCTCCTCTTTGCGGATCGTGGGCGGCAGTGGCGGCGATGTGCTTCGCGGCGGTGAGGGCGCGGATTACTTCTGGGCCTCGGCCGGCAGCGACTCGCTTTACGGCGGCGGCGGCAACGACGTGTTCGAGTTCAGCTCGGCATCCCTGCTGCTGACCACCTATGTCGAAGGCGGCAGCGGCTTCGACGTGATCCGGCTGCTGGGCGGCGGTTCGGTCACCGACTCCGGCTTCGCCAACAAGCAGAACATCGAACAGGTGATCCTGAGCGATGCGGCCTGGAACATCACCATTGGCAATTCGGCCGCCAGCGCCTTCAACGGCCTGGTGAACATCGACGGCAGCTACATGGCCACCGGCCTGACGCTGGACGCCAGTGGGCTGAACAACGGCCGGCTCTACGTGAAGGGCAGCGTGGGCGCCGACAGCATCATCGGCGGCAGCGGCAACGACACGATCATCGGCAGCGGTGGCGCCGACACCTTGAAGGGCGGCAATGGCGACGACCTGTTCCAGTTCGTCGCCCACACCCAGCTCGAGACCAGCGCACTGAGCGGCGGCGCGGGCTTCGACCAGGTCGAGATCACCGGCGACAATTTCGGTGGTGGCAACCTCTCGCTCAGCACCGGGTTGGAGCAGCTTGTGCTCAGCAAGGTGGGCGGCCCACTCTTCGCCACCTTCACCGATGCCGACGCGGCCGCCTTTACCGATGGGCTGATCCGCCTCTCGGCGCCCGGCTCGACCTATCTCGGCGTTGGCGCCTTCGGCATGACTGGCAGCAACGCCCTCTACATCTACGGCTCGACGGGAGCGAACGAGATTTATGGCAGCGCCGGTGGCGACACCCTGAAGGCTGCCGTCGGCATGGGCAGCTCCAATACCTTCTACGGGTATGCGGGCAACGATACCGTTCGTTTCGACAATGGTGCGAACGCGACCGTCACCGGTGCGGCGCTCGCGAATGCATTCCTGTATGGTGGCACGGGCATCGACACCATCTCGCTCGGCTCGTTGATCACGACGATCACCGACGCGTCGTTCAAGGCCACCAACAGCGGCTGGGAAATCCTGCAACTGGATGGCGCCGGCACGCTGACGGTGACGCTGGGCTTCAATGCCATGGCGACCTTCGGCAGCGGCCCCACCATCATCGCCCCCAACGCCACCCAGCTGATCCTGACCAACACCACCAACGTGGGCATGACGCTGACCGGAACCGGCTACGCCGACAGCATCACCGGCGGCAGCGGCGATGACATCATCATCGGCAATGGCGGGGGCGACACGCTGAAGGGCGGCGCCGGCTTCGACACCTTCCGCTTCACCGATGGCAACCAGCTGGCCAACACCGCCCTGGTGGATGGTGGCGCGGGCGAGGACTACATGGTCTTCGCCGGCGGCGCGGTGTCCGACCAGGCGCTGTCCAAGGCGCAAAATTTCGAGGTCATCACCTTCGCCGGCACCGGCTACTCGCAGCTGCAGATCGGCAATACCGGGGCGGCGGCGTTCAGCTCCTCGGTGATCAGCATCGTGGAAGGCGCGGGCATCACCCAGTCCAACGTCGATGCCTCCGGCCTCACCACCAAGGGCATCTACTTCTACGGCGCCGCGGGCAACCCGGACTACGTGCAGGGCAGCCAGATGGGCGACCTGTTCTTCGGTGCCGGCGGGGCCGACAACATCCATGGCAATGGCGGCGATGACGGCTTCATCATCGACAGCTTCACCGCCTTCTCGCAGTTCGCCTACCTCGATGGCGGCTCGGGCTTCGACACGGTGGTCATCGGCGGCAACGGTACGGCCGGCGACAGCAGCTTCGGCCAGGTGCGCAACATCGAGAATCTGTTGCTGACCGGCGCCGGCACGCTCAACCTGGGCAACAACGCGGCGCAGGCCTTCTCCAGCGGGCCGGTGCTGGTGCAGGCCTATGGCGGTGGCATCACCGTCAATGCCTCGGCGATGACGGCCAACAGCCTGTATGCCATCGGCGGCGCCGGCAACGACACCTTCACCGGCAGCGCGCTGGGCGACGTGATGTTCGGCGGCGCGGGGGCGGATACCTTCCGCTTCGGCGCCAATGGCGGCACCGACGTGGTGCTGGACTTCGTGTCCATCAGCAAGCTCAACACGCTGGCCAGCAGCGTGACCGTGACGCTGGACAGCGCCCTTGCAGGCGGGCCGGCCGGTTTCGCCAACGGTGTCGGTGCGCTTGGTGCCGTCAGCGGCTTCACCGTCAGCGGCTCCGGGACGTACGGCGTGGCGGCGTTCCCCGCCTACACCAACACCTATGGTGCAAACGGCTTCGCGACGTTGAGCGAAACGGGCGACAATGTAGGCTTTGCGGACGGTTCGATCACCTTCACCGCAAACGGCACTGACGCGGCTGCCTTCGACTTCGACAGCGTCGATCTGGTCGGCGCCTTCACCGACGGCATGCATGTGACCATCACCGGTATGTTGGACGGCATGCTGGCGGGGACCGTGGACGTCACTCTCGGCGCGCAGGGCGTCGCGTCCGCTGTGCAGCTGGGCGTTGCCTTCAACAAGGTGGACACGGTGACCCTGTCGGTGACCAACCCCGGCACGATGAATGGCGGCATCGAAGCCCCCTATTTCGGCTTCGACAATCTGGTCTTCAACAAGCTCGACACCGACAAGGTCTTCGTCGCCGGCGTGACCAACGAGACGGAAGCGCAGGTGCTGATCGACCAGGCCAACTTCCTGGCGCAGTTCATCCCCTCGGGCGACACGCTGCTGCTGGGCGCCAGCACTCAGGTGGTGCTGGCCGGCCTGCTGCCGAGCCAGCTCAGCGTCAACGACTTCATCTTCTCCTGACGCCAAATTGGCGGTCGCGAAGCAGGGCCGGGGGGCAACCCCCGGCCCTTTTTCATGCACGCCTGATTCCGCCGCGGCCAATCATGCCCTAGCCTGCCGCCATGCCCGATCTGCAAGACGCGCTGGCCTTCGTCGCCGCGCACGAAACCCCCTGGCCGCGCGACCTGAAGGCGCATCTGGAAAGCGGCTTCTTCGAGCCACCGCCGGACAATGCGCTGCTCGGCCCCGTCTATCCGCGTGGGCCGGCCAACGCGATCGTCTTCCAGCACGGCCAGCAGGTGGGCCAGATCGGCGACACCGGGCAGATCGACCAAACCTTCTCGGTCGCCAAGAGCTACCTGTCCCTGCTCGCCGGCATCGCGCATGCGGATGGGTTGATCCCGGACATCGACGCGCCGGTGCGCGCGCTGGTCGATGATGGCGGCTTCGACGGGCCACAGAACGGCACCATCACCTGGCGGCATCTGCTGACCAACACCTCCGAATGGGAGGGCACGCTGTTCGACAAATCGGACAAGATCGACCGCGGCCGCTCCCTCGCGACCGAGGGGACGGCGCGCAAGGGCGAGCGGGTGCTGCAGCCGCCGGGCAGCTATTGGGAATACAACGATGTGCGGGTGAACCGGCTGTCGCTCAGCCTGATGCGGGTCTTCGGCAAGCCGCTGCCGGACATCTTCGCCAACCGGGTGATGATCCCGATCGGCGCTTCCGACGATTGGCGGTGGGAGGGCTATGCCAATGCCTGGGTCGAAGTCGGCGGGCTGCCGATGCAGGCGGTGCCGGGCGGCAGCCACTGGGGCGGCGGCATCTCGATCCACGCGAGGGACATGGCGAAGGTGGGGCTGCTGGTGGCGGGCAGCGGGGCTTGGCAGGGGCGGCAGCTGGTCCCGGCCGAGTGGATCGCTGCGGCCACCACCCCCTGCCCGCTCAACCCGCATTACGGCCGGCTGATCTGGCTCAACACCGGGCGTGGCAAGTGGCCGGCGGCCAGCGAACGCGCCTATTGCTTCTCCGGCGCCGGCGGCAACACCACCTGGGTGGAGCCGGAGGAAGGGATCGTGGCGGTGTTCCGCTGGCTCGACCCTGCGGCGCTGAACGAGGCAATGGGTCTGGTCCGGGCCGCCCTGGCATGATGCGCTGGACGCACCGCGTGCGGTGGGCGGAATGCGACATGCACGGCCACATGAATCACGCCGCCTACCTGATCCTGTTCGAGGACATGCGCGTGGCGCATTGGGAGTCGTTGGGACAGAGCTTTCAGCCCAACTCGGTCGGCCCGGTCGTGGGGCGGCTGACTGTGCGCTACCTGAAGGCGCTGACTTTCGGCGATGAGATCAGCCTGACGCTGCACGTGCCGAGCCTGCGCCGCACCTCCTTCATCCATGAATACGTCGTCGAGAAGGCGGGCGAACGGGTGTTCGAATGCGAGGCGGTGCTGGTCTGCGTGGACAATGCGAGCGGAAGCTCCATCCCGATTCCGCCGGAGGCGCGGGCGCTGATGATCGAGCGCGATGGTGCCAGCGCTGCCTAGCCAAGCCAAGTGTATGCTGACCGCAGCAGCAGCGTTAGATAACGCCGCAGAGGCCGCGCCCAGTCCGCCCGACCCCGGCCCGCGTCAAGCCGCAACGGCGGCATCCGCACATCCCGAACGCGTCACCACCGATACCTCGCCAAGCCTCAACGCCGCCCATCATATGCCGAGGTTCGCACGCCGATGACAGCGTCCGTACCGCGCTGCGTCCTCATCACCGGCGCCTCCTCCGGCCTCGGCGCCGCGCTGGCCCGCGCCTGCGCCGCGCCAGGCGCCACCCTGCATCTGTCGGGGCGGGACGCGGCGCGACTGGAAGCGACCTCCCTCTCTTGCCGCCAGGCCGGCGCCCGCGTCCTGCCCCAAGTGCTGGATGTGCGGGACGCGGCCGCCATGGCCTCCTGGATCGCCGAAGCGGGTCCGCTCGACCTGGTCATCGCCAATGCCGGCATCGGCACCGGCACCGGCGAGGGGCAGGAGGACGCCGCGGCGGCGCGCGACGTGTTCGAGACCAACGTCACCGGGGTGCTGAACACCGTCCTGCCGGCGCTGGAGGCCATGGCCGGGCAGGCGCCCGGCGTGGATGGCTGGCGCGGCCATGTGGCGGTGGTCGCCTCCATCGCGGCTTTCGTGGCGGCGCCCAGCGCGCCCGCCTACAACGCCAGTAAATCCGCCGTGCAGCGCTGGGCGGAGGCACGCGCGCCCAGCGAGGCGAAGCGCGGCATCGCCATGCACTGCGTCTGCCCCGGCTTCGTCCGCACGCCGATGACCGCGGTGAACGAATTCCCGATGCCCTGGCTCATGACGCCGGAGGAGGCGGCGCGGCGTACCATGGCGGGCATCGCGGCGGGGTGGCTGCGCATCGTCTATCCTCGCCGGCTCTATGCCCTGGCGCGCATCGTGGGGGCGTTGCCGCCGGTCTGGCGGAATGCGTTGCTGGGGATGGCGCCGCCAAAGCGGTGAGCCTTCGATTGACCGTAGGGTGTCCCGAATGGCGCCGTCGGGAGATTGGCGAAGAGCCGTCGCCGCCACGAGTCGGCAGCGTCACCGCAGCATCACCGCTCAAACTCCCATGCCGGTGCCGCCCCGGCCTCAGGCGAACACCCCCGTGCGCAGCGTCGTCGGCGCGAATTCGCCGAAATTCCATGCCAGCGGCAGGGCGTGCCTCCGCCGCCACGCGCGTTCGACATGCAGCACCCAGGCGCGTTCGGCCCGTTCCACCACGCCGGCGGCATCCCACAGCACTTCGACACGTCCGGCGAGATGCAGCAGCGTGCCGCTGTCGAAATCCGGCACCAGCATCGCGGCCCGCGGGTCTTCCAGGAAGTTGCCCAGGGTGTTGAAGTAGCGGTTGCCGGGGAAGTCCGGCACCGTCACCCGCTCGCCCGCCACAGCCAGGAAGCCAGGCCGGCCGCCGCGATGCGACATGTCCACGCCGCCCGCTTCGCCCCCGGACGAGGCGACGAAGAGGGTGTCGGCGCCGCGCAGCAGGGCAACCGCCGCGGGGTCCAGCGCCGGCAGCACGTCCGTCGCAGGCGCAGTGGCGGCCGGCACGGCTGCGCGCGTCTGAATGTATTGTGGGCAGTTGCCGAAGCTTTCCTCCACGCCCAGCCGCACCCAGCCCCGGCCTACGCCCCGCACATGGCCATTGGCGCGGTTGCGGCGGCGCGTCGCCAGGTCGATGCCGACGGCGCCGAAGGGGGCACCGGGCTGCAGGAAGGCGGCCGCCGGGTCGTCCGCATCGGGCGCGGCGCGCAGCAGCAGCGTGTTCGGGTCCGGGCTTTCGATGAAGCCGGGCAGCCCGGCCAGCATCGTGGCGATGGGCGCGCCCGCCGCATCCAGCGTGCTCAGAGGCAGCATCGGCAGCAGGGCGAAGAAGTGGCGGTGCTGGTCCGGCATGAAATCGCGGATCGGCGCCACGCCGCCGCGAAAGCCCGCACGGTGCTGTGCGGCGACCTCGCCGCGGTGGAAGGGGAGCATGGTGGCCTCGCTTTCCCGGCTTATCTGGGGCGCGGGATGGGGCCCCGCCACGCCAAAAGCTGCAAGGCCCGCTGCGCGGTCCTGACGAGCCAGGCTGGCGACCCCGGCATGCCGGCCGATCCTGCATTGATGAGGCGTGCCGCTGAGCCTAAAGCGGCAACGAGGTCTGCGCCGTCACGACCAGGCCAAAACGTTCCAGCAACCCCGGGATCTTCTTGCCGAAGCCGAAGAAGCCGGCGCGCGCCAACGGCCAGCAGGCGCCGTCCCATTCGCGGCGCAAGCGATGCAGGCGGATGCCCGGAAGCCCGGCAAGGTGATCGGCCGTCCAACCAACCGGCGACCAGGGCATCACCACATCCGTCACGCCCAGCGCGCGGGCCCATTCGGCCACGCCCTCCGGCTCCAGCATCGTCGCAGCCGCGGCAGGGCGCTCGCCCGGCCTGGCGGCACCTGCAGCGATGCGAACCGAAGCGGCATCGGCCGAGCCCGGCGAGCCACGCCGCCCCTCCCGCCGATGTCCGACGCTGGAGATGCCGACCCGCATCGCCGCCCTCCGTACCCCGTCCTCCACCGCGCCCACGGTGAAGGATTCAGCGACGGGGGAGGCGCCGAATATGCTGCGCGCCTGCGGGAAGCAGATGCCGCCCACGCCCACCACCTCGCAGCCTTCCGGCCAGAAGCTCAGATCGTCCTCGTGCAGCAGCAGGGCGACGCGGCCGGCTGGCGTCGGGTCTGCCGGCGGCAGCCCGCCTGGCGGTGGCGGGCCCGGTTCGGTCAACGGCCTGGCCTTCTCGTCCAGCTCGCCCACCGGGTTGAAGCGGCCATCGGTATGGCGCGCGATGTTCGCGGCCCGTGCGAGGTAGTTCCGCCCCGGCGTCTGGATGCCGGCGACCCAGCGCCAGCTGAGCGTGTTCGAGGCGGCGTCGGCATCCTTCAGATGCGCCAGGAAGAACTCGGCGCCCAGCACCCAGGGCAGCCGCAGGGTGAAGATCCAGATGCTGGCGAACCACATGCGGACGTGGTTGTGCAGGTAACCCTCCGTCTTCAGCTCGGCCACCCAGGCATCGAAGCAGGCGATGCCGGTCCGCCCTGCCATCGCATCCGCCGCCACGGCGGGGTCGGCGCGCGCCACCGCGGCCTTGTAGTCGGCCCACATCCGCGGCCGCAGCTCCAGATAGCCTTTCCAATAGCTGCGCCAGAACACCTCCTGCACGAACTTGAAGGCGGCGGAGGGGGTGTGGTGGGCGAGGCAGGCGTGCAGCACCTCTTCCTCGGTAATCAGCCGGTGGCGGATGTGCGGCGACAGTTCGCTGACGTCGCGCCGTTCACCCGGCCCTGGGTCGGCGTTGCGGCCGGCGGCGTAGTCGCGGCCCATGCGGGGGACGAAGGTTTCGAGGCGCGCCAGGGCGGCGGCGCGGGTGGGTGCTATCATTCGCCCGATGTGGGGCGCGGCTGCGCTTCGGCAAAGGCGCGCTGGATGCGGACGGGATCGTGCAGGTGCGCGAGGCGGCGACGGGTCAGTGGGCGCAATCATGCCAAGATGGCGGCGTCGGCGCGCCGGCGGCCAGGGCGCAGTCGACAGTGCGTTCCAGCCGGCGTCACCGCCTGGCGGCGTCGCCTCAGCCAGCCGATGCCGGTCGCAGGCAGGCAGCGGCGAACGCCGCGAAGGCACGGGCGCGATGGTTTCGCTGGGCCTTTTCGGCCGCGGTCATCTCGCCGAAGGTCCGGCCCTGCCCCTCGGGCTCGAACATCGGGTCGTAGCCGAAGCCACCCTGCCCG
>CAXTJY010000110.1:6499-9607 GCA_964244395.1 uncultured Rhodovarius sp. | reverse complement strand
ATGAGGTGTTGGGGCCGCAATAAGGCGCCACCTTCCCTCGCGCTGAAACCGCTTGGCCGGGCGTGACGTTGTGCGGGGGAACGAGAGACCCCGTCCATGCAGCGTGCCATCGAGATCCTCAAGGATATGGTCACCGGTTTCGTCGCCGATGACGCGCTGACCCGGGCCGCGGGCATCGCCTATTTCACCCTCTTCTCGCTGGGTCCGCTGCTGTTCATCGCCTCCGGCGTCGCCGGCCTGGTGTTTGGCGAGGCGGAGGTGAGCGCCGCCATCACGCAGCAGGCCGCCGGGATGCTGGGTGATGAGGCCGCCGTCACCGTCAATCAGATGGCGCAGGGCGCCCTGGGTGAGGCACGGGGCGCCCTTGCGGTCCTGATTGGCGTGGGCACGCTGCTGCTGACGGCGTCCGGCGCGTTTGGCGCCCTGCAAGGCGCGCTGAACGCAGTGTGGAAGGTCGAGATGCCAGAGGCGTCCAGCACCTCCGCGGCAGTCACCACCTTCCTGAAAGCAAAGGCGGCGGCTCTTGGACTGGTGGCGACGACCGGGTTCCTGCTGCTGGTCTCGCTGGCGGCGAGCGCGCTGGTGGCATCCTTCGGCACCTGGCTGACCAGCCTATCGCCGGCGCTGGAAGCGGTCGTCCACATCATCAACTTCGTCATCTCGCTGGGCGTGGTCACGCTGCTGTTTGCCGCCATCTATAAGATCCTGCCGGACCGCCGGCTGGCGTGGCATGACGTGCTGGTCGGCGCGCTGTGCACGGCGCTTCTGTTCACGCTGGGGAAGACGCTGATCGGCTTCTATATCGGCACCGTCGGGGTGGCGAAGGGCTTCGGCGCCGCCGGCACGCTCGTGGTGATCCTGCTGTGGATCTACTATTCGGCTGTGATCTTTCTGCTCGGCGCGGAATTCACCCGCGCCTGGTCCGGTAAGGAAGCCGCTAAACCCGAGGATGTGGTCGCTGCGCCGCCAGAGGCCGGTGTTCAGCGCCCCGCCGCCCTGGCCGCCGTCACGCGCGATCAGACCGCCGGCAACGACGCCATTACCCTCGCCGTCGCCACCGGCCTCGGCATCCTGTTGCTGGGCCGCCTGATGCGACCGGCCCCGATCTCGCAACCCCCTCACTGACTTAACCATAAGGATACTGCATATGAACGGCGTTGGATTCATCGGAGCGATCATCATCGGCCTGCTGGCGGGCTGGATCGCGGAGAAGCTGTCGAGCCGCAATGACGGGCTCATCATGAACCTGGTCATCGGCCTGGTCGGTGCGGTTCTGGGCGGCTTCATCGCCGGCATCATCGGCTTTAACTACGCCGGCTGGCTGTCGAGCCTGGTGGTGTCGGTCCTCGGTGCGCTGCTTCTGCTCTTCATCCTGGGCGCGGTGCGTGGCCGCAAGGTCTGACCGGTCAGGTGGCGGCGGCCGCTGGTGCCGCCGCCACCTGCACCAATTTCGACGGCGGGCTGATCATGATGCCGAGCGTCCCGCAGCGCTGCTTCACACGCCGATTGAGTTCTCGCGCCACGGCCCAGCGCCGTGCCGGCTCCGTCTTGATCCGGGCACGGACGACCACGCCCGCGTCCGACATCTTCTCCACCCCCATCACTTCGATGGCCGCCAGCACGTTGCGGCCCCACGCCTCATCGGCCCGCAGCTCCGCGCCGACTTCGGCCAAGGCGCTCGCCACCGCATCGGTGTCGGCCTCGTAATCCACCACCAGATCCAGCACGGCATAGCCGTAGTCGCGCGTCTGGTTCGTCACCGTCGTCACCGCCGAGAACGGCACGATGTGCACGTCGCCATTCAGCGCGCGCAGCCGGATCGAGCGGATGGACAGCTGTTCCACCGTGCCGGACAGCCCGCCCAGCGTCACCACGTCGCCCACCGCCACCGCATCCTCGAACAGAAGGAAGATGCCGGTGATGACATCGCGTACCAGCGTCTGCGATCCGAAACCCACGGCCAGGCCGATGACGCCTGCGCCGGCCAGCAGCGGCGCCACGTTCACCCCCACCTCGGTCAGCACGTTCAGCCCGACGAACACCAGGACCACGGTCGCCAGCGCCGTGCGAAGCATGGGCAGCAGCGTGCGCACCCGGGCGGAACGCGCCGTCGCCGCATCGGTGGACAGCCGGACCAGATGCCGGGCGATGGCGGTGTTCGCCGCCTCCCATACCAGCAAGGCCAGGGCCAGGGTCAGGGTGATGGAGATGGTGGATGACAGCACCCGCGCGCCGACCCGGCCATGCCCGAACCAGGCGAAGGCGCCGAGGCCCCAGACTTCCAGCAGAACGATCAGGGCAGCTGCCATCAGCACGCCGCCGACCAGGCCCTTCAACGCGGGCAGATAGCGGTTGGCCCGCGCCTCCAGCCCCGGCAGCCGCCGCGCCAGCTCCGGCGTGATCCGGAAGGCGCGGTTCAACAGCCGGCGGATGCCTTCGTCCAGCAGCTTGGCCGCGGCCACCACCAGTACGGTTGAGAGGCTGGCGCGCAGCAATCGTTCGAAGCCGCCCGCCAGCCCCAGCGCCCACACCCCCCACAGCGCCAGCACCCACAGCACTGCAAGCACGTGCCAGGCATCCGCCAGCCGGTCGCGCAGGCCACGCAGGATGGCGCGGGAGCGATCCGGCACGTCGCCTTCGCGCAACGGCGCGGCGGCCAGGAACTGCGCCACCGGCAGCTTGTTCTGCAGCACCACGATGACGATGAAGACCGACACCACCAGCAGCCCCAGTCGAAGCACGCCATTCTGCACCGAGAGCGGCATGGCCAGCAGCAGCGCGAACTCGCTGAGCGCATAGGCAGTGACCGAGACCAGCGCGATGCGCCGCATCCAAACCGTGACGTAGGCGGCCGTCTCATCCGCCACCGGCAGCAGGCGGAGATGGTTGCTGGCCGGGCTGAACAGCAGCCGCACCACCACCATGAAGCCGCGAGCGGCCAGGTAGGCGTTCGCCACTGTCCAGATGATGACGCGCTGCGATGGCCAGCCCGGCAGGCTGGGAATGGTGGCCAGCGCCACCAGCCAGAATGCCAGGACCGGCGCGAGGTCGATCAACAGCCGCGCCAGGATGAAGGGCAGCCGGCGCAGCATGGCGTGGCGGACCCAT
>CAXTJY010000110.1:0-6489 GCA_964244395.1 uncultured Rhodovarius sp. | reverse complement strand
CCAGGTTTCGGGAATCGCAGGCGCTTCGATGGGTGGCGCCCCTTTCGGCGACCAGGAATCCGTAGGCTGCGATGCAGAGGGTGGCGTGGTGGTGGAAGCCGCGCCAGCCTCGGCCCTGATAGTGGCCGAGGCCGATTTCCTGCTTGAGCTCCTGATAGTCGCGCTCGATCCGCCAGCGCAGCATGGCGTGGCGGACCCATTCTGGCGGCACCCGGGCATCCAGCCGGTCCGCCCAGCGGCGCAGCGCCCAGCGCACCCCGCGCTCCGCCGCGATGCCGACGCCGAAGACAAGCAGCAGCTTCCAGCCCAGGTCGAGCACGCGGTCGCGATAGGCCGCGTTGGTGGCGGCGTCCCGCAGCCATTCCCAGATGCCGGGCAGGTCCGCGGCGGACTGTATGCCTTCGACCACCTGGTCCAGTGCGCGGCCGATCTGCTCGCTGGCCTGGCCGAGGAGTGGGGCCTCCTCGGACGCGGGGTTTGGGGCGGCCGCCCCGCCCGCGGCGACCGCTGGTGCCGACGCCGGCCCGCCGGCGGCTGGCCCGCGCTGCGCCGCTGCCATCGCCTCCAGGGTGCGGATCAGTTCCGCCCTACGCGCATCGTCGCGCAGCGTGTCCAGCGCGCGCTGAACATCAGGGACGGCCGGTGGCGGTGCCACCTGTGCCGCCAGCGGCGCCGTCAACAGCATGAGGAGGGACAGAGTGCGGATCATGGCCGGGGGTTTGATCGGCGCGCTGGCCGAACGCAAGCCTTCGGGCATGTGCGGCGCACCCGTCCTGTCATCGGTTCCATGCGCGGAATCGGACGAGCGTGCGGATCCTGTTGGCCAGTTGAAGGGAGACCCGCCGGATCAGAACAGCAGCCCCTTACCATCGCGCAGCACTGCCTCGACCGCCGGCGTGAAGCGCCCATCGGCCTCATGCAAGGCCAGGCCTGGCAGCAGCCGGTCCGGCCCGCGGCCCGCCTTGACGCCGCGCAGGATCACCCGCCGCGCCGGCTGGCCAGGGCGCGGCCAGAGCGGCAGCAGGGCGATGCTGCCGCAGCCGGCATGTCGCAGCGCCGCCGCCGCCTCGCTGAAGCGCGCGGCAGGCAGGATGAGGGTAGCGCTGCCGCGCCGCTGCAGGGGCCGCGCCAGGGCGCCGGCCCACTCCGCCAGCCCGGCTGCCGCCTCATGTGCCGCGCCCCGCCGCAGGGGGTTCGGTGAGGCGGTGCCGGCCGGCCAATAGGGCGGATTGGCGAAGGCGTGGCTGACCTGGGGCGAGGTTTGCCGCATGTCGCCCTCGACAATCTGGGCCGCAAGTCCGGCCCGCGCCGCATTCGCCCGCGCCAGCCGCACCAGCGCGGGGTCCAGCTCGACGCCATGCACCGTCAGCCCTGGGATCCGCGCCGCCAGGCACAGGAAGCCGACGCCGGTGCCGCAGCCCAGCTCCAGCACCGCGTCGCCCGGCCGGGCCGGTATGGCTGCGGCCAGCAGCACGGCGTCAATCGCCGCGCGCAGGCCCTGGGCCGGCTGCTCCAGAAGCACCCGGCCGCCCAGCAGCCTGTCGCATGTCGTGGCTGTCACATTTCCTCACGCGGAAGCTGCGCCGCCGTAACACGCTGTTGGCTAGATTGCGGCATGCACAACGCCAAGGAGCATCGCATGTCCCGCCTCGCCCCCCTCGCCCTGCTGGTCGCGGCCAGCCTGCCGGCCCTGGCCCAGCCGGCGCCCGCGCCCGCCGCGCCGCCAGCCCGGATGAATCCGATACAGATGTTCCTCAACCTCGATACCAACCGCGACGGTCGCATCACCTTCGACGAAGGCTGGACGATGGTCCAGGCGCGCTTCGCCGAGGCCGACGCCAATCGCGATGGCGGGCTGACGCCGGAGGAGTTCCGCAGCCTGCGGCCTGGCCCGCGGCGCGAGCCGCCTGCCGGCGAGCGTGGTGCCGAGCGGATGCAGCGGTTCGCCGAGGCCCGCTTCCGCGCCGCCGATGCCAACCGCGATGGCCGTGTGTCGCTGGACGAGCTGCGGCCGATGGCCGAGGCGATGTTCCGCACCCTGGACGCGAATGCCGACAATGCGGTGACGCCGGACGAGGTCCCATCCCGCGGTCGTGGCATGCGCCGCCCCGGTTGATGTCGCGGAAGGGCTGAGTGGCGCTCAGCCCTTCTTCCGCGCCAGGAAGGCAGCGAACACCGCCTGCGCCTCGGGCGTGCGGAGTTGCCGCCCGAAGGCCTCGCGCTCTTCCGCCATCACCTCCTCCAGCTCTGCCCGCAGGGGTTCGCGCAGCAGCCGCTTGGTCTCGGCCAGGGCGCCCGCAGGCAGGCCGGCCAGCTGGGCGGCGATGGCCGCCGCCTCAGCCTCGACCTGCGCGTCCTCGACGGCGCGCAACGCCAGGCCGGCGCGGGCCGCCTCCTCACCAGAGAACGCCTCGCCGCTCATCAGCCACCAGCTGGCCAGGGCGCTGCCGACGCGGCGGGCGAGGAGCAGGCTCGAGCCGCCCTCCGGCACCAGCCCCAGCCGCGCGAAGGGCATCTGCAGCCGGGCCTGCCGCGCCACCACCACCGCGTCGCAATGCAGCAGCATGGTGGTGCCGATGCCCACGGCCGCGCCGCGCACGGCGGCGACCACCGGCTTGGGGAAGGCGCGGATCTGCTCCAGGAACTCGAAGGCGGCGCTGGGCCGGGGCTTGTCGCTCTCCACTGCGGCGAAATCAGACAGGTCGTTGCCGGCGGTGAAGTCGGCGCCGCCGGCCAGCACCACCACGCGCGTCTCGTCATGCGTGGCGGCGGCGGCCAGGCCTTGCGCCAGCCCGTCATACATTCCCCTGGTCAGCGCATTCTTCTTTTCCGGCCGGTCGAGCCGCAAGGTCAGCACGCCTCCCTCGAAGCGCTTCTTCACATGTTCGGTCATTGCCGTTTCTCCCGTGTCAGAAAATCCCGGCGAAGGGTAGCACCTGCACCGGGTCGCCAGGTGCTATGTCGCGCTGATCCTCGATCAGTTCACAGAAGGCGTCACTCTCGGTCAGGCTGGTGAGCAGCCCGGCGCCCTCACGCTCGAATTTTTCCGCACGCAGCACGGCGCCGTCGCGCATGAGCCGGACGCGGAGGTATTCCCGCCGGCCCAGCTTCTTGCGGTGCGAGAAAGCGGCCAGCGCCGGGTAGCGCGGCAGCGGTGTTGGTGAAGCGCCAGCCAGCCGCAGGATCAACGGCCGGGCCAGATGGAGGAAGCACACCACCGCCGCCACCGGATTGCCCGGCAGCCCCAGCACCGGCGTGCCGCCGATGATGCCCATCGCCGCGGGCCGCCCCGGCTTCACCGCAAGCCGCCAGAAGACGAGGCGGCCGGCGCCCTCGATGGCCGCGCGGACATGGTCTTCCTCGCCGGTCGAGACGCCACCGGAGGTCAGGAGGAGGTCGTGCGACGCGGCGGCGGCGGCCAGGGCGGCGGCGGTGGCGGCGGGGTCGTCGGGCAGGATGCCGAGATCGACGCCCTGTACCGGAAGCCCGCCCAGCAGCGCCAGCAAGGTGAAGCGGTTGCTGTCGAAGGTCTGCGCCGGGCCGAGCGCGGTGCCGGGTGAGGCCAGCTCGTCGCCGGTGGAGAACACGCCGACCCGCAACCGGGGGGTGCATTCCAGCCGGGCGACACCCAGCGCTGCGGCCAGGCCGATCTCGGCCGGCCCCAATCTGGTGCCGGCGGCCAGCGCCACTGCACCCGAGGCGACGTCTTCGCCTGCGGGTCGGCAGTTGGCGCCGCACTTCAGGCCGGGGGGCAGCAGCAGCGCGTCGCCCTCCAACGTCGCATCTTCCTGCATCATCACGGTGTCGGCGCCGGCCGGCATGGGCGCGCCGGTGAAGATGCGCATGGCGGTACCTGCTGCCAGCGGCGGGGCGACGGCGCCGGCGGGCACGCGGCCCCGCAAGGGCAGGCGGGTCAGGCCTTCCGGCGCCAGGCCGGCATGGGCGAAGGCATAGCCATCGACGGCGGCGTTGAAGAAGGGTGGCAGCGGCCCCGGCGCCAGCAGTGGCGGCGCCAGCACCCGGCCGCGCGCGGCATGCAGCGGCACGGATTCGCCGCCGGGCAGCGGCAAGACGCGCTCAGCGATCAACGCCGCCGCTGCTTCCACGCCCATGAGCTGGCCGCCGAAGGCGAAGCAGTCGTCAGAGAGCTGCGCCATCAGGCCGCGCCCCAGGCTGTCGGCCCAAAGCGCCAGGCGGAATGCGCCGTCACCGCCACGGCCCCGGTTTCGAAGCGGCCAAACGGTCCAGCATCATACCGGCCCGGCCAGGCGCAGCGCCAAGGCCGCAACCCCAGCGACATCTTCCAGCCCGACATGCGGCAGGCCCTCCGGCGCGGTGTCGGCGGCTGCCGCGCGAATCCAGGGGTCGCCCGGGTGCAGCCAGGGCTTGCCGTTCGCAGCGCGGAACACCTCGATCTTCGGATGCAAGTCGCGTTTGAAGCCTTCCACGATGACGAGATCGGCAGGACCCAACTGCGCGATCAGGAAGGAGAGCGGCGGCTCCGGCTCGCCCGCCAGTTCCGTCATCAGCGCCCAACGTTTTGCGCTCGATACCAGAACCTGCGCCGCGCCCGCCCGCCGGTGCTCATACGAATCCTTGCCCGGCACATCCACATCGAAGACGTGGTGGGCGTGCTTGATGGTGGCGACGCGCAGGCCCTGGCCAGTCAGGTGGGGAATGAGCCGGGTGAGCAGGGTGGTCTTGCCCGCCCCGCTCCAGCCCGCCAGACCGATGATGCGCATGGCCCGCAATCAGCGCGGCCGGCGCATTGCTGTCAATCCGCGCCTGCGGCCCGGGCCGCAGGAATGCCGGCCGCCCGCTCGCGCGCCAACTCTTCCTCGACCCAGATGGAGTGGTGCTCGCGCGCCCATTTCACATCGACCTGGCCGGACGACATGGCGTCAATCGCACCTTCCATGCCCAGCGAGCCGATATAAATATGCGCCAGGATGCCGGCGATCATCAAAACCGCCAGCAGCGAGTGCGCCATGTGCGCCGTCTGCATCTGGCCGATATCCGTGCCGAAGAAAGGGAAGATCAGGATATAGCCGGAGAATGCGACCAGCCCGCCGCCCGCCACCGTCATCCAGAACACCATCTTCTGCCCTGCATTGAAGCGCCTGGCAGGCGGATGGCCGTGGCCGGTGAAGCCGCCGCCCATCTTCAGCCAGGTGATGTCCAGCCGGTCCGGGATGTTGTCCTTCACCCAAAGCAGCAGCATCACCAGCAGCCCCAGGGTGAAGGGGAAGGCGAGGAAATTGTGTGCGATCTTGCCCCAGGCGCTGACCGCCGTGAAACCTTCTGGCCCGACAATCGGCAACAGCAGATGCCGGCCGAAGGTCAGGTTCAGGCCGGACAGACCCAGGATGATGAAGGTGCTGGCCACCATCCAGTGGTTAGCCCGCTCCAAGGCATTGAAGCGCGTCACGGTCTGGCCGGACGGGCCGCCCTCGATGCGGATACGGCCGCGCATCAGGTAGAACGCCACGAGCAACGCCAGCATGCCCAGCACCGCAATGCCGCCGACCCAGGCGAGGGTGACGTTGTGAAAGCGGCGCCAGTCCCGGCCCTCGGGTTGGATCAGACTGGCCGCCTGCTGGTTGGGGATGGAGATGCGGCCTTCGATGCGGCCGCCATTCAGGGCGCGGAACAGCTCCATCTCGTCGGCCGATTGCTGGCCGCGGTCGGTCAGCGGAACGCCGGGGTTGGGCGCAGTGTTGGCTGGCGGGGGCGCGGTGGTGGTGCGCTGCGCGGGCGCCGGCGCGCCGGTGGGGCGGCCCGGTTCGGTGGTGTTGGGCACCTGGCCGGCAGGCTGCGCGCCGCGACCATCGCCGACCTCGGGTACTGGTGCCTGGACCTCCGGCGCGCCGCCGGCCGGCTCGGAGCGCGGCATGGCTGGCGAGGGCGCGACGCTCTGGGCGAAGGCCGGCGCCGCAAGCAGCAGGGCGAAAAGCGCCTTGCGGATCACGCCCCGACCCCTTCGCGGTAGGCGGTGCGCCAACCCCAGGCGCCCGAACCATAGCCGCGCTTGGACACCCGCTCGCGATAGATCGTCGCGATCATCTCACCATCGCCGGCCAGCAAGGCTTTGGTCGAGCACATCTCGGCGCAAAGCGGCAGCTTGCCCTCGGCCAGGCGGTTCGAGCCGTATTGGGTGTATTCCACCAGCGTGTTGTCCTGCTGCGGCCCGCCGGCGCAGTAGGTGCATTTGTCCATCTTGCCCCGCCCACCGAAATTGCCGACGCGCGGGTATTGCGGTGCGCCGAACGGGCAGGCGTAGAAGCAATAGCCGCAACCGATGCAAAGGTCCTTGTCGTGCAGCACCACCGCATCGGCGGTGGTGTAGAAACACGAGACGGGACAGACGGCTGCGCAGGGCGCGTCCGTGCAATGCATGCAGGCCATGGAGATCGAGCGCTCGCCGGGCTTGCCGTCATTGATCGTGACGACGCGTCGGCGATTGATGCCCCAGGGCACCTCGTTCTCGTT
>CAXTJY010000109.1:0-9636 GCA_964244395.1 uncultured Rhodovarius sp. | reverse complement strand
TTCCTGATCGAAGGCGGCTTCAATACCGACACCGGCGCCTCGGCAGACCTGACGCGTTTCTTCGACCGGCAAAGCTGGGTCGGGATGGGCGGTGCCAAAGTTGGCGAATTTCGCATCGGCCGCCAGAACGGCCCGATCCAGTCGCATGGCGGCTACGTCGAGACGCCGGACGGTATCAGGGGCCTGATCTACGCCGGCGCCGTCGCCTGGCTGCGCAGCCAGGGCATCGCCGCCTCCGTCGCGCTGGATGTGGAGGCCAAGAACCTGCCGGGCGAGGGCCTGTTCATTGCCTCCGTCCACCCCGCCATCCGCCGCCCCGGGCTGCCGCCGCCCGGCCGTGGCGGCCACCTGGTCCTGGTCTTCGGAACCGACGCCCAGGGACGGCTCCGCTTTCACAACCCGTCAGGCGACAGCGCGGCCACGCAGCGCGACGTCCGGCTCGCGCCCGACATCTTCGGCGGCTTCTTCGCCGGCCGCGGCATCCTGTTGCCGTGGTGACGGCGGCGCACCATATGCTGTCCATGCGCATCACCCTGCTGCTTGCCCTTCTCCTCGCCGCCTGCGCGCCCAGCGCGGACCGGGCCGAGCGCGAGCCGACGCCGAGCGGCCCCACCGTCAGCGTCGGCGGTGGCTTCAACACCCTGTACGGCGCCAGCAGCCGCTGATTCAGGCCGCGGCGCCCCGGTCGCGCCGCGCCATCAGAAACGCGGTCAGCGCCACCAGCCCGACGCCCGCCAGCAGCGGCGGCACCAGGCCGTAACCGCCGCCCCATTGCCACAACACCGCCAGGGCCGCCGGCACCAGGGCGCGCGGCAGCACGGCCGATGCGGTGAGCGCGCCGGTGATGGCGCCGTAGCCGGCCCGCCCCAGCAGCTCCGCCGGCGCCGCCGCGCGCACGATGGTCATCAACCCGTCGGAGATCGCCCAGCACACCACGAAGCCCAGCAGCCACCAGGTATGCGGCCCTGCCAGCCACAGCCAGGCCAACCCGACCGGCAGCAGCGTCGCGGCGAACACCCCCACCCGCAGCACTTCCACCTTGTCGCCCAACAGGAAGAGCAGCGCCCGCGCCGCCACCTGGCACGGCCCATGCAACGCCACCAGAGCCAGCACCCAGGCCTCGGCGATACCGCGCTCGCGCAGCAACAACACCAGATGCGAGGCCAGCCCGACGCCGATAAAGGAATGCGCCGCGAGGCAGACCGCCAGGCCGAGGAAGGCCGGGCGGCGAAGCACCGGCCCCAGCTTAACCGGCATGCTGGAGCGCACCCCCACGCGGCTGCGCGGCAGTCCCCACAGCGCCAGCGGCACCGGCAGCGTCTGCAGTGCGGCCAGGGCCAGCAGCGCGCCCCGCCAGCCCAGCGCCCCCTCCAGCCAGGCGGCCAGCGGCACGAAGACCGTGGCGGTGAAGCCGGTGATGAAGGTGAGGCCGGTAATGGCCCGCACCGGCTCGCGCGCCGCCACCATCATCAGCGCCATGGCCGGGCCCCACAGCGCCACCGCATGCACCACCCCCAGGGCGATCCACACGGCGTACAGGCCGGCCAGGCTGTCCACCTGGCTCCACGCCACCAGCAATGCCGCGCCGGCCAGCCCGCCCCAGGCGACGGGGCCGCGGCCGCCATGCCGGTCCACGAACCGCCCCACCGGCACCGCCGCCAAGCCTGAAGCCAACAGCCCCAGGGTAAAGGCAAAGGACACCGCCCCGCGGGAAGCGCCGAGCTCAGTCTCCATCGGCGCCAGCATCAGCGCGAAGGGGGTGAACAGCGTGCCCCATCCAATCGTCTGCGTCGCCGCCACGGTCCAGATCAGCCGGAGGTCGGACCGCATGGGCTCAGACGGTGAACTGTTCGGCGATGATCCGCTCCGACAGATTCTTATCGGGGTCGAACAGCAGCGTGAGCGTAATCGAGCGGTCCTCCCGTACCTCCACCCGGCGCACGTCGCGCACTTCGGTGTAGTCGGCGGTGGCGGAGACCGGGCGCTTCTCCGGCTCCAGCACCTCGAACACCACCCGCGCCTCGCCGGGCAGCAGCGCACCACGCCAACGCCGCGGCCGGAAGGGCGAGATCGGGGTCAGCGGCAGCAGATTGGCCGAAAGCGGCACGATCGGCCCCTGTGCCGACAGGTTGTAGGCCGTGCTGCCGGCCGGCGTGGCGATCAGGATGCCATCGCAGGAAAGCTCCGCCAGCCGCTCCTTGCCGTCGATCACGATGCGCAGCTTGGCCGTCTGCCGCGTCTCGCGCAGCAGCGACACTTCGTTGATCGCCAGCGCGGCATGGGTGGCGGCGGCGGTGTGCGCCCGCATCCGCAGCGGGTGCAGGTTGGCGGATTGCGCCGCGGCCACCCGTTCGAACAGATGGTCTTCGGTGTAGGAGTTCATCAGGAACCCCACGCTGCCGCGGTTCATTCCGTAGACCGGCAAATTGCGGCCAAGATAGCGGTGCTGGGTTTCCAGCATGAACCCATCACCGCCCAGCGCCACCAGGGCGGTGGCCTGTTCGGGCGGGCAGTCGCCATAGATCGCCGCCAGCCGCTGCCGGGCCGCCTGCGCGACTTCGGTGTTGGCAGCCAGGATGGCGATGCGCGGCGCCGTCGCGCTCAAGACGGGACCTGTTCCCGAACGACCGGCGCGGGCGCTACGCCCGTCTGCAACGGGATGGTGGCCCCCACGTCCACGCGTCTGGCGACACTTTCCATGTCCACGCGTCTGGCGTCGCGATGCTCCAGCACCGGCATGTCCCGCCGCACCCGCGCCGTCACGGCGGGGTCGATCCGCGCCGTCGCCCAGCCGATGCCATCGCTCACCTTGGCCACCACATGCCCCCACGGATCGGCGATCAGCGAATGGCCGTAGACGAACCGGGTGGCGCCGCGCTCCTCGAAGCCGCCCCAGCTCGCTGCCGCCACGATCCAGCACTGCGCCTCGATGGCGCGCACCTTGAGCAGCGGCTCCCAATGGTCCTTGCCCGTCTGCAAGGTGAAATTGCTCGGCACGAAGATGACCTCCGCACCCATCCGTCGCAGCGCCAGATACTGCTCGCCGAAGCGCATGTCGTAGCAGATGGTCAGCCCCAGTGTGGTATCGCCCAGCCGGCAGGTCACGAGCTTGTCGCCCGCCCCATACAGCGCGCTTTCGCGGTAGCCGGTGCCGTCCGGCCCGGTGATGTCGAAGAGGTGGATCTTGCGATAGCGGGCGATCTCGGTGCCCGTGGCGTCGAACATCACCGTGGTGTTGAACAGCGTCTCGGGCCCACGCTCGATGATGCTGCCGCCATGCACTGCCACGCCCTGCCGGGCGATCTCCCGCATGAATTCATAGGCCGTGCCGCCCTCGCCGCCCGGCTCCGGCAGCACCTCCGCCGCCCGTTCCCGGGCTTCCCGCCCGCCGCCCAGATTGGTCCAGGTTTCCGGCAGGCTCACCACATCCGGCCGGTCCGCCGCCAGCGCCGCCTCGATCAGGCGCCGCGCCTGATCGAGATTGCCCTGCTTGTCGCTTCCCTGGTTCATCTGAATGACGCTGATGCGCATGTGCCGCCCCGCTTGCGACCCGCATGAAGCGCGCTTGGGGCGGTGGCGTCAAAGCCCTTGCTCAGGCGAAGAACGGCAACAGCACGTTGATCGCAACATAGCCCAGCGCCACCACCGCCACCGTCCAGCGGTCGAAGCGGCGGGAGAACGGCTTGTCGTCCAGCGTGTTCCAGATGAAGGCGGACAGCACGGTCGCCAGCAAGGACAGGAAGATGGTGAACAGCCCCAGGAAGGTGACGTATTCGACCAGGCCGAACTGGCCGGAGGACGGGATCAGCGACCCCGCCAAATACGAATTCGCCACCGCGCCGAAATAGGCGCCTGCCAGCATGGAGAAGCGCGGCCCGGCATCCGCCGCCCGCAGCGCGAAGCTGGTGAAGGCCAGCGCCATGCCCGCGAACAACCCGATGAACACCTTCAGATAAACGCCCGGCCCGCTCCGCTGGATGTTCACCGCCACCGCCAATTCGGTGAAGGTCGCCCGCGCATCCGGCGGCAGGTTCGGGTCGCCGTAGGCGGAGCGGTAGGTATGCGGCTTCACCACGGTCCGGAAACCGCTGACCCGATAGCCCGCCACCCGCACGCGGGAGCTGATGGCGCTGGCCGTATCGGCCACGTAGCGCATCCGGCTCGCATCCAGCCGGCCATCCTCGATGTAGATGTTGAGCATGTGGCTATCGAGCGGCACCCGCGTCGTGTTGAAGAATTTGGTGACCCGCGCGGTGATGCGGAAGCGCTGGTAGTGGCTGCCATCCGGGCCAGTGCTCTCCTCCATCACCTCCCGCCGCTCGATCCGACCATCCACCAGGCGAAAGCTGGCGCCGGGGTTAAGCGCCCGGTCGCCGTGCCAGCGGAACCAGACGTAGAAGGTCGCGTTCCAGAAGGAATCGCGGATCGACACCGTCTCGATGCCGTCGAGGTACAGGCCGACGGTGACGGGGACGAAATCGCCGGTCGCCGGGATCGGGTCCGGCGGGGTCAGCCCGGCTTCGACCACGCCCGGCGTCATCCGCGTCTCCTGCGCCTGGATGGCGCTGCGGCGCTCACCGTCGATCGAGCGGACGGCGAGGGTGCCGATGCCGAGGTAGATGGCGGCGAGCAGCAGGATCCAGCCGAACAACAAGCGCCCGCGGCGCGGTGACGTCATCATGATAGGTGAGGAACCTTTGGGGTGGGGCTGAAGCTATCGCCCACGAATGATCAGATGGTTGACGGCGCCCGTTGCAATTTGGCGCGCTGGCCGCCGGCCAGCTTCTCCAGCGAGAGATACACCACCGGCGTGGTGTACAGCGTCAGCAGCTGCGACAACAGCAGCCCGCCGATGATGGCGATGCCCAGCGGCTGGCGCAGCTCGCCGCCAGCCCCGCCCGCCAGCGCCAGGGGGATGGCGCCGAACAGCGCCGCCATGGTGGTCATCAGGATGGGCCGAAAGCGTTCTCGGCAGGCCGCCAGGATCGCTTCCTCACCCGGTTCGCCGCCCTCGCGTTCATGTTCCAGGGCGAAATCCACCATCATGATGGCGTTCTTCTTGACGATGCCCATAAGCAGGATGATGCCGATCAGGGCGATCACCGTGAACGGCGTGTTGGTCACCAGCAGCGCCACCAGGCAGCCGATGCCGGCGGTCGGCAGGGTGGAGATGATGGTCAGCGGGTGGATGTAGCTTTCATACAGCATACCCAGCACCAGGTAGATGCTGACCAGCGCGGCCAGGATGAGCACCGACTGCCCGGTCTGGAACGACCGGAACACGCGGGCATTGCCGGCGAACTCGCCGCGCACCGTGCCCGGCATCTGGATGTCCCGCTGCGCCTGCTCGATGGCCGCGGAGGCCTGGCCCAGCGACACCCCCTCCGGCAGGTTGAAGGTGATGGTGGAGGCCGGGAATTGCCCCTGATGGGTGATGGTGAGCGGCGCCGAGGCGCGCTCCATCCGCGCCACCGCCGAGAGCGGCACCTGCGCGCCGCCACGGCCGGTGACGAACAAGCCGCCGATCTGCGTCGGGTCCTCGGTCAGCCGCGGCTCCACCTCCAGCACCACGCGATACTGGTTGCGGGCACGATAGATGACGCTGACCTGCCGCTGGGCAAAGGCGTTGTTCAGCGCCTGGTTCACCGCCTGCACGCTGATGCCGAGGCGCGCGATCGCATCCCGGTCGATGATGAGGCGGCTGACCAGCCCGGCGCGCTGTTGGTCCGAGCTGACGTCGGCCAATTCAGGCAACTCCCGCAGCCGCCGCACCAGCGTCTCGGACCAGGTCTGCAGCTCGTCCAGATCGGGCGCCAGCAGGGCGTATTGGTAGCTGGCATTGCCCTGCCGGCCGCCGACATTGATGTCCTGCTGTGCCCGCAGGAAGACCTGGGTGCCAGGGATGCGCCCGAGCTGCGGCCGCAGCCGGTTGATCACCGCCTCCGCATTCACCCCCGGACGCTCGGCCAGCGGCTTGAGCGAGATGAAGAACCGTGCCGAGCTGGCCCCCGCCCCGCCACCGCCGCCCACCGAGCCGCCGACCGACGCAACCGCCGGGTCCGCCATCAGGATGGCGGCGACCCGCGCCTCGATCTCCGTCATCGTCTGGAACGACGTGTCCGGCGCGCTCTGCGCGAAGCCGCTCAGCAGCCCGGTATCCTGCGCCGGGAAGAAGTCCTTCGGCACGATGATGTAGAGCCACACCGTCACGCCCACCAGGCTGATGGTGAACAGCACGCCCAGCCGCCGCCAGCGCAGCACGACGGCGAGGCTGGCCATGTAATGGCGGATAAGCCATTCCATGCCGCGTTCGAAGCCGCGGCCGAACCAGCCCGGCGGCCGTTCCACCGCCGGCGCCAGCCGCGCCGCCACCATGGGCGTGACGGTGAGCGAAATGATGCCCGAGATCGCCACCGCAATGGCGAGGGTGACCGAAAATTCGCGGAACAGCCGCCCCACGATGCCCGGCATGAACAGCAGCGGAATGAACACCGCGATCAGCGACAAGGTGATCGACACCACGGTGAAGCCAATGCGCCGCGCGCCCTCGATGGCGGCCTCCATCGGCCCCATGCCCTGCTCACGCATGCGGGTCATGTTCTCGATCATGACGATGGCGTCGTCCACGACGAAGCCGACCGAAATGGTCAGCGCCATCAGCGACAGATTGTCCAGCGAGTAGCCGCACAGCCACATGATGCACAGCGTGCCGAGCAGCGACAGCGGCACCGAAATGGCGGCGGCCAGCACCGCCGCCCAGCGCCGCAGGAACAGCGCCACCACCATCACCACCAGCGCCACCGTGATCAGCAGCGTGTGCTCCACCTCCGCCACGCTGGCGCGGATGGTCTCGGACCGATCGCGAATCGTGTGTACACGGATGCCGGCCGGCAGCCAGCGGTCGAGGTTGGGCAGCATGGCCTGGATGCCGTCCACCACCTCGATGACGTTGGCGTCGGGCTGCTTGAAGACGATCATGATGATGGCCGGGCGGCCATTGTAGTTGCCGGCCTGCCGCCGATCCCGCACCCCCAGCTCCACATTGGCGACCTGAGACAGCCGCATGATCGAGCCGTTCTGCGCCCGCAGGATCAAATTGGCGTAGTCGGCCGGCTGATCGATCCGGTCGTTGACGATGATGGCCCCGGACTGGCTGCCGCCGTCGATCAGGCCGTTCGCCTGGGTGACGTTGGCCGCGGCGATGGTGGCGCGAATGTTTTCCAGCGACAGCCCGGCGGCGGACACCGCCTGCGGGTCCACCTGCACCCGGATGGCAGGCTGTTCGGCGCCGGTCACCAGCACCTGCGCCACGCCGTCCACCCGGGCGATGCGCGGCGAAAGGATGCTGTCCACCGCGTCGTACACCGCGCCGGGCGCCAGCGTGTCGGAGGTGACGGCCAGGATCAGGATGGGCGCGTCGGCCGGGTTGGCGCGGCGGAAGGTGGGCGGGTTGGGGAGGCCGGCCGGCAGGTCGGTGCCGGCCGCGTTGATCGCCGCCAGCACATCCTTCGCCGCATCGGCCTGGCTTCGGTTGAGGTCGAACTGCACGACGATGGAGGTGGAACCCAGCGAGGAACTCGACGTCATCTCGGTGACGCCGGCGATGGCGCCCAGCCGGCGCTCCAGCGGCGCGGCGACGGAGGCCGCCATGACGGCGGGGTCCGCCCCCGGCTGGCTGGCATTGACCACGACGGTGGGCAGATCGACGCGCGGCAACGGCGCGATGGGCAGCGCGAAATAGGCCACAATTCCGGCCAGCGCCAGGCCGATGGAAAGCATGGTGGTGGCGATGGGCCGCCGGATGAAGGGTTCGGAGATCACTCGGCCGGTGACGGTGCGGGTGACGGCCAAAACCGCTCCCGCAGCCCCTCCAGCGCCAGGTAGATGACCGGCGTGGTGTAAAGTGTGATCACCTGGCTCAGCAGCAGCCCGCCGATGACAGAGACGCCCAGCGGCAGGCGCAATTCGCTGCCAGGGCCGTGCCCCAGCACCAACGGCACCGCGCCCAGCAACGCCGCCATCGTCGTCATCATGATGGGGCGGAAGCGCAGCACGGAGGCTTCGTAGATCGCGTCCAGCGGGGCCCGCCCATGGTCGCGCTGCGCCTCCAGCGCGAAGTCGATCATCATGATCGCGTTCTTCTTCACGATGCCCATCAGCAGGATGATGCCGATGAGCCCGACCACCGACAGGTCCAGCCCGCAAACCCACAGCGCCAGCAATGCGCCGATGCCGGCCGAGGGCAGGGTGGAAAGGATGGTGATGGGGTGGATCGCGCTCTCATACAGCATGCCCAGCACCAGGTAGATCACCACCACGGCGGCGACGATGAGGTAGGGCTGGCTTTGCAGAGACTGGTTGAACTCCGCGGCGTCGCCGGAAAACTCGCCGCTCATCGTCTCCGGCATGCCCAAGGCGCGCTCCGCCTGGGTGACCAGCCGCACCGCCTGGCCGAGCGACACGCCATCGGCCACGTCGAAGCCGATGGTCACCGCCGGGAACTGGTCCTGCCGGGTGATGGTGAGCGGACCGCTGCGCCGGCCGATGCGCGCGATGGCGGCCAGCGGCACCTGGAAGTTGCCGTTGGCGCTGGCCGAGGTGGCACCCACCGTGGCGCCCTGCGTCACTTGCGTGGCCGTGTTGGTGCCACCGGTGCCGCTGGAGCTGCCGGGCACCCGCAGCAGGCCGATGAGGGTCGGGTCGTCGCGGATTTCCGGCGTCGCTTCCAGCACCACGCGGTACTGGTTGGTCTGGGCGTAGATGGTGCTGATCTGGCGCTGGCCGAAGGCGTCGTACAGCACGTCGTCAATGGCCTGCATGGTGACGCCCAGGCGGGCGGCGGCGTCGCGGTCCACATCCACGGTCACCCGCAGGCCGCCATCGCGCTGGTCGCTGTTGACCTGGCGCAGCTCCGGCGTCTGCCGCAGTCGTTCGACCAACCGCGGCGCCCAGCTACGCAGGCGGGCATCGTCGGAATCCGTCAACGTGTACTGGAATTGGGTGGCGCTGACCCGGGCGCCGATCTGGATGTCCTGTACCATCTGGATCTGGGTATCCACGCCGGTGATTCCGGCCAGCCGCCCCTCCAGCCGCGCCGCGACGGTCTGCGCATTCGCCGCCCGCTCCGACCGCGGTTTGAGGATGGCGGTGATCCTCCCGGTATTGGCGGCGACGTTCAGCGTGCCGGCGCCGGCCACGGCGGTCACGCCCACCACATCGGGGTCCGCCCGCACCGCCTCGGCCACCTCGCGGTGCAGCTCGCTCAGCCGGGCGAAGGACGCGTCCTCCGGCCCCTCGCTGGTGATGACCAGCAGCCCCGTATCCTGCACCGGCAGGAACCCTTTGGGCACGACGATGTACAGTGCCACGGTGCCGACCAGGGTGGCCGCCATCAGCAGCAGCATCAGCGGCTGGTGCCGTAGCACCCAACGCAGGGACGTCGCGTAGTGGTCGCGCATCCAGTCGAAGCCGCGCTCTGCCGTGCGGGCCACCCAGCCCGGCCGGTCCATGCCCTGCGGCCCGACGGGTCGTCAGGTTCCCTGCTTGTCGGACAACGTCGAGCAGGGAGCCGGGATGTCGAAGTGCAGGAGCTGGGTCGCCGCTGCGGTCGTCGCCTTCGGGCTGGGCACCGCGAAC
>CAXTJY010000108.1:0-9676 GCA_964244395.1 uncultured Rhodovarius sp. | reverse complement strand
CTGAAGGCCAGGCACCATTTCTCCTTCGGCCATTACCGCGAGCCCGGCCGCGACCGCTGGGGCAATCTGCGCGTCTGGAACGACGATGAGATCGCGCCCGGCGAGGGCTTCCCGCCGCACCCGCACCGCGACATGGAGATCATCACCTATGTCCGGCAGGGCGCCATCACCCACCGCGACAGCATGGGCAATGAGGGCCGCACCGAGGCGGGCGACGTGCAGATCATGTCTGCCGGCACCGGCGTCACCCACAGCGAGTACAATCTGGAGCCGGAAGTGACCAAGCTGTTCCAGATCTGGATCGTGCCGGACAAGGCGGGCGCCAAGCCCAACTGGGGCGCCAGGAGCTTCCCCAAAACGGCACGAGAGGCGGGCTTCGAGGTGCTGGCCAGCGGGCGTGAAGGCGATGCCGGCGCGCTGCCGATCAATGCCGACGCGGCGGTGATGGCGGCCACGCTGGGCGCCGGGCAGACGCTGGTGCAAAGCCTGGCGCCGGGCCGGGTCGCCTACCTGGTGCCGGCCCGCGGCAGCGTGACGGTGAATGGCAACCGGCTGAACCTGCGCGATGGCGCCGCGATCCGCGACGAGGCGGAGATCCGCATCGTCGCAGAGGACGAGGCCGAGCTGGTGATGGTCGAAGTCGCCGCTTGATGGGTGCTAAGGTGGCGGCATGATTCGCCGCCACCTCCTCACCGCGCCGGCCCTGCTCATCCCCTTCGGCGCGGCGGCGCAGCAGCGCCGCAGGCCTGCCCCCGCCGAGGCGCCCCCGGCCGCCACCCCGGCCACCCCCACGCCGCCCGCCGCCGCCGCCACGCCCGCGGCGAGGATCGCTCCGTGGCACGGGGCCAACCTGGTCCAATCCGACAATGTGCCGCTGGGCGGCGCCGATGCCCGCCGCTCGATGCGGCTGCTGGCCGCGCTGGGCGCCGACAGCGTCGCGTTCACCCCCTATCTCTGGCAGTCCACTGCCAGCAGCCCTGATGTGGTGCGCGGCAGCGATACGCCGGACGCGGCCTTGCTGCCCGGCATCCGCCAGGCGCGTGAACTGGGCCTGAAAGTGCTGGTCAAGCCGCATCTCTGGGTCAATACGGCGCGGCCGGGCGACATCAGGATGGCCGACGAAGCCGCGTGGCAACGCTGGTTCGCGACCTACACCGCCTCCCTGGTGGCGATGGCGACAGGGGCGCAGGAGGCGGGGGCGGAGGCGTTGTCCATCGGCACCGCCATCCGTGCCGCCACCGCACGGCCTGAATGGCGCGAGGTGATCGCCGCGGTGCGCGGCGTGTTCCGCGGCCGGTTGCTGTACGTCGCGGCCGATATCGACGACGCCGAGGCGTTCCCGCATTGGCCGTTGCTGGATGCCGTGGGGCTTCGGCTGTACCGGCCGCTGGGCGCCGACGACCGCGCTGAGGAATGGGCGGCGGCGATGACCCGCGAGGTGGAACGGCTGGACCGGCTGGAGCAGCGGACCCGTCGCCGCCTCTGGGTGGCGGAGCTGGGCATCCGCTCGGCCGCAGGCGCCGCCGCCAACCCGGCGATCAGCGTCGAGGAGCGGGCCAGCGTGGTGGACCAGCGGGTGCAGGCGGAGGCGCTGGCGCGCTGGCTGCGGCGGCTGGACCGCCCGAGCGTCGAGGCGGTGCTGTTGTGGCGCTGGTTCACCGACCCGGCGCGCGGTGGCGCGGCGGATACCGACTACACGCCGCAGGGCAAGCTGGCCGAGGGCGTGCTGCTGCATGCGTGGCTGGCGCGCTGAGGCGGCCGCATAGGCACACCCCGCCCGACGTGCTTAAAGCCTGCGACGGGAGCTCAAGCACATGCGGGATCTGGATCTGTTGCGGCTGGAGCGCCGCGTCGGCCTGCTGCTCATTCCGTTGGCCGAGGGGCCAGGCGCCGCGGTGGGCGTGGCGCGTGACGGCGAGCTGCTGCTGCGCCGCCAGTCTGGCCTGGCCAGCATCGAGCTCAACCAGCCCATCACTTCGCAGACCGGATTCCGGATCGCTTCGGTCTCCAAGCAGTTCACCTGCACCGCGATCCTGATGCTGGCGGCCGAGGGCATGCTGGCGCCGGACGATCTGCTGTCCAAGCACCTGCCCGGCCTGCCCGCCTGGGCCGCAGAGGTGACGCTGGACAACCTGATGCGGAACACCGCCGGCCTGCGCGACATGTTCGAGCTGCTGCGCGCCGGCGGCGTCGATCTCTCCAATCACGTCGATGCCGCGCAGATGGACGCGGCGATCGGGCGCAGCCAGGGCCTCAACTTCGCGCCGGGCAGCCGCTTCCTCTACTCCAACACGAATTTCTGGCTGCTGGGCAAGGTGATCGAGACGGTCTCCCGCATGAGCCTGGCGGCCTTCCTGGAGGACCGCATCTTCGGCCCGCTGGGCATGACGCGCACCCAGCACACGCCCGACCTCGCGGTCCCTGTCGAGGGGCTGGCGACGGGCTACCTTCCCCGCGGCCCAGGGGGCGAACACTTCGTCCGCGCGCCGCATGGTTTTGCCCTGGGCGGCGAGGGCGGCATGGTCTCCGGCGTCGAGGACCTCGCGCTGTGGGCGCGGGCGCTGAGCCTCAACCTGCTGGGCGGCGGCGTGCTGGAATCGCAGCTGCAGGAAATGGTGCCGTTCACCAACGGCAGCACCAACATTTATGCGCGCGGCCAGGAGGTCGAGACCTGGCGTGGCCTCAAGCTCGTCTCGCATGGCGGGTTGTGGCCGGGCTTCAAGACCGCCTTTCTGCGGGTGCCGGCGCGGCGGCTGACGGTGATCCTGATCGCCAACCATGGCGGGTTGGATGTCGGTGCCATGGGCACCGCGGTGCTGGAGGCGGCGCTGGAGGGCGATGCGGTGCTGCACGCGGTGGCCGCCATGCCGAAGCTGGAGGGGCTGGCCGGCACTTACGTCACCGAGGCCGGCGTGTCGCTGGACCTGTTCACCGATGATGCCGGCAAGCCGATGGCCCGGCAACACGGCGTGGCCTTCCCGCTGGGGCCGCGCGCCGATGGCTGGCTGCACGCCCTGCGCGGCGGCTTCCGCTTCGCCATCGAGCGCGGCACCGACGGACTCGTCCTGCACGCGGACGCCGGCCATCGCGAGGTGCTGCGGCCGCTGACCGAGCGGACGCCGCTGGATTGCGCGGGCAGCTTCCGCTGCGACGATGTCGCCGCGACGTGGAGCGTGGCCGATGGCCAATGGAGCGTGGATGGTCCGATGGCCAAGGCCGGCCCCTTCCAGGCCGAGGGGCTGACGCCCGGGCTGGCCCGCTTCCACGTCCCCGGCGCCCTGTACAACGCCTGGTGGGATGTGGGGCTGGAGCGGGATGCGGCGGGCGCTGTGTCCGCCCTGCTGGTGAATGGCGCGCGGGCGCGTGGCCTGCGGTTCGAACGCGTGGAGTGACATGATGCTGACCATCCTGGAGCCCGAAGGGCTGTACCCCGACAATGCGGTGGAGGAGCCGGTACTGGCCGGCGAGGCGCGCGTGCTCCGCGGCGCCGCCCGTGCCTCGCTGGCCGAGCTGCCGGACGAACTCTGCGCCCAGGCCGACGGCCTGATGACCCTGCGGCTGCCGGTGCCGGCGGACCAGATCGCCCGCTTTCCCAAGCTGCGCGTGGTGTGCCGCATGGGCGTGGGCTACGACCGGGTGGACCGGGCGGAATGCGCCCGGCGCGGCATCACCGTGGCCAACATCCCGGATTACGGGACGGAGGAGGTGGCGGACCATGCTGTCGCCCTGGCGCTCGGGCTGCGGCGCGGCCTGTTCCTGCACCACGAGACCCAGCGCGCCACCCCGCCGGCGGCGTGGGGAGTCATCGGCACACCGTTGATCCGGCGGCTGTCGGTGCAGCGCTTCGCGGTTCTCGGGCTGGGACGCATCGGCACCGCGGTGGCGCTGCGCGCCAAGGCCTTCGGCTTCGAAGTGGTGTTCTTTGACCCCGGCCTGCCGAACGGGGCGGACCGGGCCCTGGGTATCCGCAGGGCACCCAGCCTGGCTGCCCTGATGGCCCAGGCGGACGTGCTGAGCATCCACGCGCCGCTGACGCGCAACACCCGCGACCTGGTCGGCGCCGCCGAGCTGGCGCTGCTGCCCGCCGGCGCCGTGGTGGTGAACACCGCCCGCGGCCCGATCCTGGACATCGACGCGTTGGAGGCCGGCCTGCGCTCCGGCCACATCGCCGGCGCCGGGCTGGACGTGATCCCGGTCGAGCCGCCGGTCGAACCGGTGCCGAACCTGCTGCGCGCCTACCGGGCGCGCGAGAAGTGGTTGGAAGGCCGGCTGGTGGTCACCCCGCACAGCGCCTTCCATACGCCGGAAGCCTGGGATGACATTCGGCTGAAGGGCATCGAGACGATGCGGGACGTGCTGGTGCTGGGCTTGCGGACCAACGTCATCACGCCGGAGATGGATTGAACCCGAAGGAAACGGACAAATTCAGTCTCTCAAACGATATCAACGTTCTGCTCGAACTCGATCGTTTCGGACAAATCCCCTCAACGTCCCTTTGGGCGGTCGGATCAGGCGGATGAGGATGTCAAACAGCGATTGACATCCTAGGAACTATGACCTAATTCGTCAATCTATAGGGTCAGTACAACCCGCCCAGATTGCTCTCCACCCGCTCCGCCGAGCCGCCTCCGGTGCCCAGGGTAGCGGCATTCTCCGTCCCCGGGCGGAACGCTTCCATGATACTCTGGCCGTTCTCCAGTTGCACACGCACCAGTGACACCCCCGGGGGCGCGCGGAACGGCACCGGCGGCGAATCGCGCAGCGCCGCCGCCATCACCTCGCGGAAGATGGGCGCCGCGTTCAGCCCTCCCGTTTCACCGTTTCCCAACGACCGCGGCTCGTCATAGCCGAACCACACCGCCACCACGATGTCGGGCGTGAAGCCCACGAACCAGTTGTCCTTGTAGTCGTCCGTCGTGCCGGTCTTGCCCGCCACCGGCCGATTCAACCCGGCGCCGGCCCGCGCCCCGGTGCCGCGCTGCACCGCGCCCTGCAGGATGTTCACGATCTGATAGGCCGCGATGGGGTCCGCAATCTGCCGGCGGTTCTCGCTCAAGGTCGGCGGCTCGCTGGTCGGCCCGGCATTGCAGCCGTTGCAGACGCGCTGGTCGCCGCGCCAGATCACCCGGCCACGCTGGTCCTGCACCGAATCGATCAGGCTAGGCTCCACCCGCCGGCCGCCATTGACGAAGCTGGCATAGCCCGCCGCCATCCGCACAACCGTGGTCTCGCCAGCGCCCAGGCTCATCGCCAGGTAAGGCGGCATGTTGGTGATGACGCCGAAGCGATTCGCGGTGTCCGACACCCGCGCCATCGTCACCTGCTGGGCGATCCGCACCGTCACCAGGTTGAGGCTGCGTTCCAGCGCGCTGCGCATCGTCACCATCGCCCCGGAGGCACTGCCGCCGTAATTGCCGGGGCGCCACATTGTGCCGTTGCCCATCGGCAGTTCGATGGCGCTGTCGGAAAAGCGTTGATTCGGCGGAATGCCCTCTTCAAACGCCGTGAGATAGACGAAGGGCTTGAAGGAACTGCCGGGCTGCCGCTGCGCCTGGCTGGCCCGGTTGAACTGGCTGCGCTCGAAATTCCAGCCTCCGGCCATGGCCAGGATCCGCCCCGTCGCCGGGTCCAGCGCCACCACCGCCGCCTCGACATCCGGCAGTTGCCGCAGCGAGACACGGCCCGGGCGGTTGTTGGGCTCGACCAGCACAACCTCGCCGGGGGTCACCACATCGCCCATCCGCCGGGGCGGCGCCCCAAGCCGGTAGGCCTGCTGCGCCGGCGTCGGCAGCACGGGGCGGGCCCACAGCGTGTCCGACAGGTCGATGATCCCGGTGCGCGGTTCGCCGGCAGGCCGCCCGGCGACCCGTTCCAGCCAGGCCACCCGCGCCTCGGTGGCGGTCACCGACTGCACCACGGCCTGGCGCCAGCTCGGCAGGATGCCCGGCACCCGTTGCATCGCCTCCAGCGACGCCTGCCAGTCGTTCGGCCCGAAAGGAATGCGGCCCAGGCTGCCGCGCCAGCCGCCACGCCGGCGGTCATAGGCCAATGTCCCCTGGCGCAGTGCGTTCTCCGCCGCCGTCTGCAAAGCGGGGTCCAGCGAGGTGCGGACCACCAGCCCGCCGCCGGCCGCCTGCTCGGCGCCGAAGCGCGTGATCAGCTCGCGCCGAACATCCTCCGTGAAGTGCTGGCCCACCGGCACCACCTCCGGCCGCCGGCTCGGGCGGGCTTGCACCGGGTCGCGTTTCGCCGCCTCGGCCTCGGCGGCAGTGATCGCGCCATCCTCCACCATGCGGTCCAGCACCCAGTTTCGGCGGATGCGCGCCTGCTCCGGGTACCGCTGCGGGTTGTAGTTGTTGGGCGCCTTGGGCAGCGCCGCCAGGAAGGCCATCTCGGCCAGGGTCAGCTCGTCCAGCGAGTGGTTGAAATAGCTCTGCGCCGCCGCCGCCACGCCATAGGCCTGGGCGCCCAGGAAGATCTCGTTGAGATAGATCTCCAGGATGCGCTGCTTGCTGAGGGTGCGTTCCAGACGCATCGCCAGCAGGGCCTCGCGCGCCTTGCGCAGCACGGTGCGGTCGCTGCCCACCAGCATGTTCTTGGCGACCTGCTGGGTGATGGTCGACGCACCCTGCAAGCGGCGGCCGCTGCCATAGGTCTGCGCATAGGCCAGCGCCGCACGCGCCATGCCCATCGGGTCCACGCCGTAATGGTCGCGAAAGCGCTGGTCCTCTGCCGAGATGAAGGCCTGCTGCAGCCGGGCGGGTATTGCCTCGATCGGCACGAAGACGCGGCGTTCATTCGCCAGCTCGGCCATCAGTTGGCTGTCAGCGGCGTAGATGCGCGACATTTGCTGCGGCTGGTAGTCGGCCAGCCATCGGTAGTCCGGCAGGCCGGCCTCCAGCGAGCGGTACAGGCCGAAGCCGGCGACGGCGCCGCCGACGGCGAGGACGGCCACAAGGATCAGCAGCAGCCGCAGGAAGCCGAAGCCGCGGAAGCGCCGGCGGCGCGGCGTCCTGCCCGGGGGTGGCGGCGAGGGCGGCGCGGCGCGCGGCGCGTCCGGATCGAGGGATGGCGTGGCCATGCGGCCTTCGGCGGTGAGCGGCGGGTGCTGCATCGAACTCTCCTAACACGCCATCCGGCCGCTTCGCATCAGGCGCGATCCCAGGCCGGCGTGGCGCTGGTCGTGGGTGTGTCCGGCGGCGCGTTCCCGCGCTCGTCGCGCCCGCAGCCATTCGCACCGCCGTCACGCCTTGCACGCACGCCCAATCGCATCCCGGCCCTGATCGCCCCTTTCCAATGCCGGGCGGGCATGGCGGTTTCAGGGCGGCGCCAGGGCCGGCCCGCGCAGCGCCATCGGCACCTCGCGGATCAGCAGGTCCAGCACCGCCCGCACCCGCCGCGGCATGTGCCGGGTGGCCCGCCATTCCGGCAGCACCCGCGCCAGCCCATGCCGCTGCGCGGTGTAGACCGGCATCAGGCTGACCCCCATCCCCGCCTGGACCATGGCGGTGTTGCCGACCAGCTCGTTGGTCTGGTGCCGGGTGGCGACCGGCAGGGTCATCGCCGCACCGCCATCCTCGCGCTCCAGCTGCCAGCGCGGCAGCCCCTGCGACATCGGCGAGCCGATCAGGCGGTGGCCCGCCAGATCGTCGGGCGTGGCGGGCGCGCCATGCCGCGAGAGGTATTCCGGCGAGGCATACAGCGCCACCGGCACCTGGCCCAGCTTGCGGAATTTCAGGTCGAGCGGGCCAGGCCGCCCGCCGCGTACCGCCAGGTCTACGTTGCCCGCCGCCAGGTCGATGGGCTGCATGCCCAGCACGGCGTCGATCGAAAGGCCGGGATGCTCGGCGCTGAAGCGCGCCAGGATGGGCGCCAGCACGTCGGAAAACATGATGGCGGCGGAAGCGATGCGCACGGTGCCGGACAATGCCGTGTCGCCGTCGCGCGTAGCACTTTCCACCTCCTGAAGCCGGTCCAGCAGGTCGGTGGCTTCGCGGTAGAGGCTCTGGCCAGCCTCGGTCGGCACCACGCCGCGTTTGGAGCGGCGGAGAAGCTGGACGCCGAGCCGCGCCTCCAGCCCCGACAGGGTTCGGGAAACGGCGGGCTGGCTGACATGCAGCTGCTCCGCCGCCTGGGTGACGTTGCCGGTCTCGACAGCGCGGCGGAAGACGAGGAGTTCGTGAAAGCGATCCATGAATGCGCCACATGGGGCCGGGCCGCGGCCTGTCCAAGCATGTCAGACCTGCGCGAATGGGGATGGCCGGGGGCAGCCGTCATCCAACGAGAAGGGGATTTGGCTGGCGGGGAGCGCCCGGGACTGCCAGCCCTTCGGGGCGCCCCGGCTCAGGTCGCCACTCGCCGCCCGACGAAGGCGTGCACGCCCTCCGCCAGGCTGTCCGCAACCCGGCCGCGCCAGGCCGGACGATTGAGCAGCGCCTCATCCGCCGGGTGCGACAGGAAGCCGATCTCGACCAGGGCGGAGGGCACGTCGGGTGCTTTCAGCACGACGAAGCCGGCGCGGCGATGGGGGTTGGTCAGCAGCGGCAGGTCGCCCGCCATCGCCTGCATGGTGTGGCGCGCCAGCCGTTCGCTGCCCTGCCGCGTCTCCGCCCGCATCAGGCTGAGCAGGATGCGCTGGACATCCGGCGGCACGCTGGGCAGGCGCAGGCCGCCGGCCTGGTCAGCGAGGTTCTCGCGCCGCGCCAGGGCGGCCGAGAAGGGGTCCGACGCCGTCTCCGCCAGCGTGTAGATGCTGGCGCCGCGCGCCATGGCCGCATGCCCCGCCGGCGCGCTGTCGGCGTGGATGGAGAGCAGCAAGGCCGCCTCCTGCCGACGTGCCAGGGCGACCCGTTCCGCGAGCGGCACGAACACGTCGCGGCCGCGGGTGAGCGCCACGCGCACCCGGCCACCGGCCTCCAGCCGCCGTCGCAGCTCCTGCGCCACTGCCAGCACGATTCGTTTCTCCTGCGTGCCGCCAGGGCCGATGGCGCCGGGGTCGGCCCCGCCATGGCCGGGGTCGAGCACGACCAGGGGCAGCGCCGGGCCAGGGGGACGTTGCCGGCGCTGCGCTGAAAGTCGTGGCGCCGCGAGCCCCTGCCGCGGAGCGGTCGGGGTCTGCCCCGCGGCCGCGACCTGCTGCGGAGCCGCCACGAGCGGCGGTGCGCATGCCCCCGCCAGCGCGACGCCCAGGAAAGATCGACGAGTTGGCATCCGGCCGCACCCCCCGTGCGGTGAGCCATGCTACACCGTCCTGGGCCAAGGCGCACGCTAAATGTTCGCTTTATGTGCCTGTGGACAGATTGGCCCTTGCCGGCCCGCCTTGCCCTGTTATGGTGCAACGCCCTGGCGATGCTCAATCGCAAGGTGCGCGGCTTGGCCGCGATGGCTGGCCCCGAAGCAGGGGGCCGCGTCGTGGAGAGGTTCGGCCTTCGGGGGTTTTGCCCGATTTCGCCGGTCCCCGTCCCGCCCCGTACCCTGCGTGGCCCCGGGGCCCGCCATGCGCGGGTTGTGGATCGCAGGATCGACCGCGCTGCCGGGCCTCTCAGCCGCCATCCCATGGTGATGCCGCCTGGCGCGCGACCCCGCGCGCCGCCCGAGAGTAAGGATTGCGCAACGCCGCCATGGCTTGCCGGACGCAACATTGCCGCGCCTCCTCGGTCCCACCGACCCTTTGCCG
>CAXTJY010000107.1:1857-9718 GCA_964244395.1 uncultured Rhodovarius sp. | reverse complement strand
GCGTTCCTCGACGAGGCGGAGGTGCTGGCGGGCATGGACATCCCGGACGAGGCCGCAATGCACAGGGCCGCCGAGGCGCTGCTGCGGCTCGGCGCCGGCGCGGTATTGCTCAAGGGCGGCCACATGACCGGCGGCATCCTGGTCGATCTGCTGGCCACGCCGGAGGGCACCACCCGCTACGAAAGCGCCCGCATTGATACCCGCCACACCCACGGCACCGGCTGCACGCTGGCCAGCGCGGTGGCCGCCGGGCTGGCGCAGGGCATGGCGCTGGAGCCGGCCGTGGCCCGGGCGCGCGACTACGTGCGTGCCGCCATCCTGGCCGCCCCCGGCTACGGTGCCGGGCATGGGCCGCTGGACCATTCAGTGACGCTGGCACCCGCCTTTCGTACATGACCCTGCGGCATCTGCCCTTGCCGTTGATGGCCAGCGTGCTCGGCCTGGGCGGGCTTGGCCTGATGTGGCGCCAGGCGGCGGCCACGCTGGGCGTGCCAGGATTCATCGGTGAGGCGGTGCTGGCGCTGATGGTGCTGGATTTCATCGGGCTCAGCCTGCTGCACGCCGCCCGCCTGATCAGGCATTTCGACGTGGTGCGCCATGAGTTCGAAAGCCCCGTGCTGGCGCCGTTCTTCTCCATCTTCGCCATCGGCGGGCTGATGGTCTCCGGCGCGACGACGCCCTACTGGCCGCTGTTCGCCCAGCATCTGTGGGAAGCCTCGGTCGTGGCGCAACTGATCCTGGGCGCGGTGTTGCTGTCGCGCTGGCTGCGCGGGGAGGCGGGGCCGGACATGATGGCGCCGCCGCTGATCATCCCCTTCGTCGCCGCCATCCTGGCAGCGGTGTTCGGGCCGCCGCTGGGCCACCCCACCGTGGCCTGGGCGATGCTGGGCATCGGGCTCATCTTCTGGATGCTGCTGCAGACGCTGCTGCTGCACCGGCTGCTGGCAGGGCCGCCGCTGCCGCCGGCCCTGCGGCCGTCGATCATGATCCTGCTGGCGCCCCCCTCTGTCGCCGCGGTGGCGCTGTTGCTGCTGGAGGGCCGGTTGGGGCCGATGGCGCTGGGGTTGGCGGGGCTGGCCACGCTCTATGCCATGGCGCTGGTGCTGATGGTGCGGCACATGACGCAAAGCGGCTTCAGCCTGGTATGGTGGAGCTTCACCTTTCCCTGCTGCGCCTTCGCCATCCTGCTGATGATGGCCGTAGGTGGCCTGCTGGCCTGGATTGGGCTGGCGGTGGCCACGCTGGTGGTGCTGGGGGTGAGTTGGGGCACGCTGCGGCACATGATGGCGACGCCGGGGCCCTAGCCCCTACGGGCCGCTCGCCTCATGGCCGCAGCGCCGCGACCAGGAAACCGACCAGCGCGGCGTTCCAGTTGGCGTGGAACGCCGCCCGGTCGAAGCCGGGCGCGCTGGCGCAGATGGCGGGCGCCGCGCGCTCCAGTACCGGGCTGCAGGGTGACAGGAAATCGAAATGCCCGGCGCCCGGGACGCGGCGGAATTCCGGTGCCGTCGGCAGGGCATCCCGCACCGCCTCGGCGTAAAACGGTGCGGGCAGGATGGCATCTTCTCCGGCCTGCCAGAGCTGAACCGGCATCGTCAGCGCCGAGAGCGTGCCTGGCCCGAAAGTAAAGCCGAGCGCCGGCGCGGCGATGACGAGGGCGCGCAGCGGATAGGGGCTGCGGGCCAGCACCGGCGGCACGCCCGACCCGCCGCGGGCCATCAGGCGGCAATCGTAAAAGCCAGGGTTGGCGGCGCAGTGCGGCCCGATGCGGGTCAGGTCAGGCGAGCCGCCCGCTACCGCGAGCACGGTGAACGCCCCGGCAGAAAAGCCAAGGCCACCGATACGCTGGATGTCCACCGCGCCGGGTCGCCAATCTGTGGCCACATGCGCCACGACGCTGGCCAGGTGCCGGGTGCGACCGGCCAGATCGGTGGCGCCGGAACCGTCGCGGACATTGTCGCCCGAATGGGTGGGTGCCGCGACGATGAAGCCGGCACCGGCCAGCGCCAGGGCCGTGTCGGCGTGGCCCCAAAAGGCGCTGCCGCTGCCGTGGGAGAGGATGATCAATGGCAGCGCCTGGCCGCGCGGGACGGCGTCGGGCACCACATTCTGGGTGAAGGCGCCCATCGGAGTGAGCCTCGGGATACCGGCCTCGGCCGGGTACCACAGCCCGGTCTCGATCGGGGCCGCATCGCCATCGGGCACCGCAAGCACGACGAAGCCGACCTCCGCCTGTGCATGCAAGGCCAACAGCGTAAGCAGGGTGACGAGGATGTGACGCACTGGGCCTGACCTTTTTGGTAATGTCTCACTTCTTGTGGCACGGGATCATGGCCGTGGCGGGGCACCCTTGCCGGGGTGCGCCCGGTCCCCGCAAAGTGCGGCATGACCCAGACCCTGCTCCCCACCACTGTCGTCGGCAGCTATCCGCAGCCGGCCTGGCTGGTAAATCGCGACATCCTCACTGCCAACAACGTCGTGCCGCGCATTCGGCTCAGCGCCATCTGGAAGGTGGAGCCGGATGCGCTGGAAGGCGCGCAGGACGATGCGACGCTGATTGCCATTCGCGACATGGAACGCGCCGGCATCGATATCATCACCGATGGAGAGATGCGGCGCGAAAGCTATTCCAACCGTTTTGCCCTGGCGCTGGATGGGGTGGATGTGGACAACCCGGCCATCGTCTCCGGCCGCGCCGGCAAACCGACGCCGGTGCCGCGGGTGACCGGAGCGATTCGCCGCCGCCACGCCGTGGAGGTGCGCGACGTGAAGTTCCTGCGCGCCAACACCGACCGCAAAATCAAGATCACCCTGCCGGGGCCCTTCACCCTGTCGATGCAGGCGCATGACGAGCATTATCGGGACGACGAGGCGCTGGCCATGGCCTACGCCGCCGCGGTGGCGGAGGAGGCGGCGGACCTGGTCGCCGCTGGCGCCGACGTGATCCAGCTCGACGAGCCGTGGCTGCAGGCGCGGCCGGAGCAGGCGGCGCGCTACGGGGTGAAGGCGATCAACCGCGCATTGCAGGGGGTTGGCGGCACCTCGGTCGTCCACCTTTGCTTCGGCTACGCCGCGCTGGTGAAGGACAAGCCGTCCGGCTATTCCTTCCTGCCGCAACTGGCCGACAGTACCGCCACACAAATCTCCATCGAGGCGGCGCAACCCCGGCTCGACCTGGGCATGCTGAGCGACCTGTCGAACAAGACCATCATGCTGGGCGTGCTGGATCTGGGCAGCGAGGACATTGAAACGCCGGAGACCGTGGCGGCGCGCATCCGCGAAGGGCTGCGGCACGTGCCTGCCGAACGTCTGGTGCTGGCGCCGGATTGCGGCATGAAATACCTGCCCCGCAAACGCGCCTTCGGCAAGCTGAAGGCCCTGGCCGACGGCGCAGCGATGGTGCGGCAAGAGATCACCCGCGACGGGCCTGGACGTACTCCCGGGGCATCCTGAGCTCCTCGGTTTCTTCCACCTCCTCGGTTGCCGGCGGGATTTGGTCCTTCTCCCACACAAGCTCGAGCGGGTGGGTGAATTCGGCGTAGAACCAAGGCTTCGCCGCGGTTCTGGCTCGCCTGGCGACGACACGCATGATGCAGCGCGCCAAATGCTTCAGCGCCGGCGTGCGGTTGTTGTGCTTGGTCAGCAAATGCAGATGCGTGTACTTGATGACCTGGAGGAATGCCCGCAGGCGTTTCTTATAATTCTCGATCCAGCCTGTGCGATGGTAGTCGGTCAGTGCCGCGTCTATGGCGCGCATCTCCGCGCCGCGGATCGACATGGCCACATCGCTTTGCGCCTTCCATTGTCCGACCGTCGGCAGTTCCTCGCCCGATGGCAGGGTGCCCATGCTGTCGGCCCGCAGCCGCGTGTCTGAACTCGCATGCGCCAGGTGCGTCAACCAGTCATTGACGTTGTGCAGGCCAGTGGAGACCGCGCGGCACCACAATTCGACGTCGCTCGGCGTCAGGTAGATGGTGGGGGGATGCCGCAGCCGCCCAATTCAGCAAAGGGCTGAGCGCCACCGGCGCAGAGAGCCCGTGGGGCGATCCCCGCACAGTTCCTGGTGGTGCTGACATAGGTGTAGTCGAACTCAGGGCCGTTCCGGAAACGATAGGCCCAGTCGACGATCTTGTTCATGTCCAGGCCCAACTGGATCGGCCGCACGGCGGAGAGCGCCGGCAGCGAATACGCCTCGTTGTATCGCTGGCCCCAGACGTCGTTGCGGCCCAGTCCCGACCGATCACCATCTGGCCCTGCAGCGGCGCGGCACCACTCTGGAGCGCGCGCACGGCGTTGCCGCCGATCTCCCGCATGTAATCCTCCAGTGATCGATGGCGAACTAGCCCTCGCGTCGGCCGAAAAACTGTTCGCGCATGCCTGCGCCCCCGGCGAAATCGGCGCCGGGAAAGAAGCTGATGTGCCTGATGTTGTCCGGCCCGTGCTCGCCGCCCCGGATTTCCAGCGGTCCGTCCAGCGCGTTGGCGGCGACATGCCAGGGTCCACGATTGCGATTGCAGCGCAGCATGATCGAGGCGTGGCCAGGGTGCTTCAGGGCCCGGCGGCCGCTCCCCGTCCGCCAGATCAATACCGTGCATTCCCTGTCGTAATACTGCTGGACCTCGCGTGACCGGGGGCCGGACAGACCTCTCCTGGACACTGCTTTTCCTCCCGCTCCCAGCGGCTGAGCGTATCGGCCAGGCCGGCGTTGCCACAAGGGGGCGATCGCTGGGTGGCCTCAGCGCACCCCCATCGCAATCGTCCGTTCATCCATCCGCGGCTCGTGCGTCAGCCCGCGCCGCATGGCCCAGGTGTTGGTCAACTGGAGCAGGGGGATCATCGGCAGTTCGTCCGCGAAGCGGGCCACCGCCTCCCGCCACAGCGCCTCACGGGCGCCGTCGTCCATGGTGGCGGAGGCGCGGGCGGTCATGTCGTCAAACCAGGGGTTCGAGTAGCGGCCGTTGTTGTTGGCGCCGGTCAGCCGCTCGCGGCTGTAGCTGGAGATGATGTTGACCATAAAGTTCGAGGCCTCGCCGGTGGTGCTGCCCCAGGCAGCCAGGGCCATGGCGAATTCCTGCCGCGCCCGGCGGGGCACGAAGGCGGTGAAGGGCATGGCATCCACGGTCACCCGCACGCCCAATCGGGTCCACATCTGCGCCACGGCCTGCGTCAGCCGGGCGTCGTTCGGCCAGCGGTCGTTTGGTGTATGCAGGGCCAGGCGGAAGCCGTCCGGAAAGCCCGCCTCGGCCAGCAGGCGACGAGCGATGTCGGGCTCGAAGGGCGGTGGGCGCACGGCAGGGTTGAAGCCGAAGGCGCCTTCCGGCAGCCATTGCGCGCTGGCGACGGCGGCACCTTCCATCACCCGGTCGATCAGCGCATCGCGGTTGATGGCGAGCGACAGCGCGCGGCGCACCCGGATGTCCAGGAATGGGTTGCGCGGCAACGGCGTGCCGGCATTGTCGGTCACGTAGGGGCTGGCGCCGGCGCGGGAGAAATCCGGCGAGAGGTACACCGCGCGGAGGCTGGCGATCTCGGTGACGGTCAGCCGCGGGTCGCGCCGCAGCCGCGCCAGGTCGGAGGTGGGAATCTGCTCGATGATGTCGAGGTCGCCGGCCAGCAGCCCGGCGGTGCGCGCCGCGTCGTTGAAGACGGAGCGGTATTGCACCCGCGCCCAGGGCTCGCGCGTGCCCCAGTAAGTGTCGTTGCGGGCCATTTCGACGCGGTCGCCGGGGCGGTAGGCGGCGAGGCGGTAGGGACCGGTGCCGATGGCGGCGCGGCCGGAATTGTAGTCCTCCATCGTCGCCCCTTCGCCCGCGTGGCGGGAGATGATGGCGACGGATGCCAGGTCGATGGGCAGCAGCGGATGGGGCTGGTGGGTGTGGATGCGCAGCGTCAGCGGGTCCGGCACCTCGACGCGGGAGATCGGCCGGACGAAGCCCCCGAAGCCGCCCGGGCTGTTGGCCACGTTCGGCACCCGGCCGAAGGTGAAGATGACGTCGTCTGCGGTGAAGGGGCGGCCGTCATGCCAGGTCACGCCCGGGCGCAGCTTGAACTCCCATTCGGTGTCCGACACGGCGCGCCAGGAGGTCGCCAGGCTGGGCTGCGGGCGGGCCAGCCCGTCGCGCTCCACCAGCCGATCGAAGATGTGCATCGTCAACGCGTTGTTCGGGCCGAGATTGTGGAAATGCGGGTCCATGGCGGTGACGGCCGAAGCGCCACCGATGGTGAGGTTTTGCGCCGCCGCCGGCAGGGCGAGGAACAGCGTGAGGAGGAGGGTGCGGATCACCGCTCCAGCTTTACGCCGGTGCGGGCGACCACGTCGCGGTATTTCGCGACCTCGGATTCGAGGAAGGCGCGGGTGGTGTCAGGCGTGTTCGGCCCCTGCCACATGCGCACGCCGGCGGCGAGGAAGCGCTCGGCCAGCGGGGCCTCGGTGATGGCGGCGTTCAATGCGGCGTTCAGGCGCGCCAGGATGGCCGGCGGCAGGCGGGGCGGGCCCAGGATCATGTTCCAGGTCGTCAGCTCGAAGCCGGGCAGGGCGGATTCGTCCAGCGTCGGGATCTCGGGGAAGCTGGGGAAGCGCTCGCGGCTCGTCACCGCCAGGCCACGGACCAGGCCGTCACGAATCTGGCCGGCTGCGCTGGCCAGAACGGAGACGCCGAAATTGCCCTCGTTCTGGAAGATCGAGGTCAGCATCAGCCCACCGCTGCGGTAGGGCAGGTGGGTGAAGCGGGTGCCGAGGCGCAGGGCGATCATCTCGGCGCCGAGATGCGGGATGCTGCCGACGCCGGAGGTGGCGTAGGTGAAGGTGTCGGGTGGCGCCTCGCGCAGCCGGGCGATGGCCTCGGCGGCCGTGGTGGCTGGGAAGCGCGGGCTGGTGATGAGCGCCATCGGCGCGGTGCCGATCATGCCGATCTGGGTGAAGTCCTCCACCGGGTTGTAGGGTGTGCCGCCATCCAGCGCGGCGGGGGCGATGGCGTGGGAAGAGACCTCGATCAGCATGATGGTGTGGCCGTCCGCCGGCTGGCGGCGCAGCCAGTCGCCGGCCACCACGCCGGAAGCGCCGGGGCGGTTCTCGACCAGCATGCGGGTGCCCGGCGCCACGCCTGACGCGAAGCGGTCGGCGATGAGGCGACAGGCGATGTCGGTGGAGCCGCCGGGGGCGAAGCCGGTGACAAGTGTGATCGGGCGATCAGGGTAGGTTTGGGCCAGGGCGGGCGCGGCCAATGCCAGCCCAAGCAGGTGACGGCGATCCATCGAAATCCTCCGGAACTTTTTGTTGCCGGGATGGAAGCGCATGGCCGTGCGCGGCGCAACGGCGAATGGCGCTCAGCGCCGCGGCGGCTCGCCCATCAGACCTGAGGCAAGCGAGGCTTTGTACAGTTTGGCCAGGAAATCCGGCTGCGCCGCCAGCGCGCGCAACGTGGCCATCGTCTCGGCATCAAGCGGTGTGAGCAGCGGCATCGCGGTCGGCGGCGGGCCGATCGGCGTGGGGAAGCCCAGCAGGGTGTCGATGATGTCGTCGGACAGCGGTGCCAACACGCCGCAGGTCATTTCATAGCCGTCGATCGCCATCAGACGGCCACCATAGCCCACGCCTTCCTGGCCCGGCCTTGCCAGCCCTGCGTCCCACAGGTGCACCGGCATGCCGCGCAGCAGGTCATCCACCCAAACGCCACCGGCCTCGTGCGGGCCGGCGACGCGGAATAGGGTGACGTGGGTTTCCTTCAATGCCTCCGCCACGCGCGCGGTCTCGGTGCCGGGTGGCGGCGGGTTCATCCGCGCCTCGCGCTCCAGTGCCGGCGAGTGGCCACCCACCGGCGCAAAAACCCCGAGGTCCAGCAGCAGCGCCAACTGTGCATCC
>CAXTJY010000107.1:0-1847 GCA_964244395.1 uncultured Rhodovarius sp. | reverse complement strand
GCCTTGCCATCCCAAAGCCCCAACGCCCGCGCCTGGCTGGCCGCGGAAGCCGCCGGAATGCGCTTGGAAGCGCCGGTCAGGATGGCGCCGCGGGCGGCGGCGTAGGCCTCGTAGCTCATAGGTCGTTTGGCACGGTGACGTTGAGGCGATGTGCGGTGGCGACGATGTTGGCCCAGGTTTCGGCCGGCAGCGGAACTCCATTGGCCAGGCGGTCGGCGCGACGGGCGGCCTCCGGCTCGCCAGGCACCAGCACGGGGGCGTCGGGCGAGGCCGGTGCGCAGCCCTTCACCCAGGCGACGTAGTCGCGCGCGGTGGCCTCGAAGCTGGCCCGGTCGCCGAAATGCGCGGGCGAGAGGTGGATGCTCAGCATGCCGTGGGTGATGCGGCCACGCTCGCCGACGGGGCCGGAGGTGCCGCCGCCGGTGAGCGCGCCGGCGAGCAGCTCGCACATCATGGCGAGGCCCGAGCCCTTGTGGTCGCCAAAAGCGCGGATAGCGCCGGCGCCCAGCGAGGGGTTGCGCGGCCCGATGCTCTCGTAGGGACCGTAGAGGGTATGCGGGTCGGTCGAGAGCGTGCCGTCCGGCTCGATCAGCGCCCCGGGCGGCAGCGCCTTGCCGCCATTGCTGGCCACCAGCACCTTGCCCTCGGCCACGAAGGAGGTGGCGAAATCCAGCAGCACGGGCCCTTCGGGCAGCGGCACGCCGACGCAAAAGGGCGCCGTGGAAAACCGACGCTCGGTGCCGCCGAAGGGCGCCACCAGCACGCTGCCCGCCACGTTGACGAAGTGGATGGAGATCAGCCCCGCGGCGATGGCCATCTCGCCGTAATCGCCGACCCGGCCGATATGGCCCGCGTTGCGCAGGCCCATGATGCAGGAGCCGTTGGCCAAAGCACGTTCGATGGCCAGGTCGGTCGCCTGCTTGGCCACGGTCTGGCCGAAGCCGAAATGTCCGTCCAGCAGCACCATGCCGCCCGTGTCGCTGATGATGCTGGCGGTCTGCCCGGCCAGGACGTGCCCGGCCTCCTGCCACTCCACGTAGCGCGGCACCCGAACCACGCCGTGGCTGTCATGCCCAGCCAGGTTGGCGCCCAGCAAGTGGCTGGCGATGCGCAGGGCCTCAGTTTCGGAGCAACCGGTTTCGAGGAAGATGCGGTTGACCACGTCCTGCAACGTGGCGGCGGGGATCAGGATGTCGGTGCTGGCCATACCCGTTTCTGCGGGAGAACGGGCGGGCTGTGAAGCGCCAGGCCTGCGTCTCAGGGAACGGGGCGCGGGCGGCGGCTTCCAGCTTCGTAAAGCATTGTCGCACGGCGCCACCCGTTGCCCTCAGTCGAGCGGTGCTAGGGGTCAGCCGGCCCTGCAGCGGCTGACATCCACATAAAGCTGGGACGGCGACAACGGGCCGATCTGCGGCAGCAGTGTCTGCGCCGTGACAGGCCGGCCCACCGGGATCGCAATGTGGTGGAAGCTCCCGCCGTGCTGGCGTCCGCCCGCGGTCAACCGCACCATGACGGTGACGATGACGGGTGCCTGCACCCGGTTGGTCATCACCACCATGATGGCGCCGCCGTCCCCGGTGAAAGCCCGCTGGACATCGACCTGACACCCCTCGAAGCGCCGGAAGGAGGAGCCGGAGGTAAGGTTGTGGCCGTGGTTCCATTGCATGGCGGAAGCCTGCTGGGCGGAGGCCGGTTGATGGCCGGCGAAGCCCGTCAGAAGCAGGGCGGCGGTAAAGAGGGTACTGCGCATGAAAGGTTTGTCCTGTTCGAAGAGTTGCGGCGTTGCAGCCACGTGCTGGGTGTCGCCTTCCTGGGCCCCGTGTCTGACCAGGGTTCTGCGGTGACCT
>CAXTJY010000106.1:0-9746 GCA_964244395.1 uncultured Rhodovarius sp. | reverse complement strand
GGGCGCATCTGACCTGCAACAAGAACGGCATCCCCTTCGACCCGGAAAAGCCGATGGTCACCTCCGGCGTGCGCCTGGGCAGCCCGGCCGGCACGACCCGTGGCTTTGGCGAGGCGGAGTTCCGCCAGATCGGCCAGATGATCGGCCGGGTGCTGGACGGGCTGGCGGGGGCGAACAGCGCCGAGGGCAATGCGGCGGTCGAGGCCGCGGTGGGCGCCGAGGTGCAGGCGCTGTGTCGGCGCTTCCCGATCTACTGAGGCCGGCTCAATACCCCGCCGAAAAATCCACCAGGTTGAGCAGTGGTCGGCCTTCCCGCATGCGGCGGATGTTCTCCACCACTTGCGGCGCCGCGCTCGAGGGAATGGTGATGGAGGAGGCGTGGGGCCAGACCAGCACCTTCGGATGGGTCCAGAACCGATGATCAGCGGGCAGCGGTTCTGGCTCGAACACATCCAGCGCGGCGCCGGCGATCTGGCCTGAATCCAGCGCCGCCAGCAGGTCGTCCGCCACCACATGGCCGCCGCGGCCGGAATTGATGACGAAGGCGCCGCGCGGCAGCAGCGCCAGGCTCTCCCGATTGATGATGCCGCGCGTGTCGGGTGTCAGCGGCAGCAGGCAGACCAGGATGTCGGTCCGCGGCAGCATGGCGCGCAGGCCGGCGGCACCGGCACAGCACTGCACCCCCGGGACTTCCCGCGGCGAGCGGGTCCATCCCAGTACCGGGAAGCCCAGCGCACCGACAAGCCCGGCGGCATGGGCACCGAGCTGACCCAGGCCGAGGAAGCCCACCCGGCGTTTGGCGGTGTCGGGCGCCGGCAACTCGTTCCAGATTCCTGCCTCCTGCTGCGCCCGGTATTCCGCGTCCTGCCGATGGAAGCGCAGCACGTTCAGCAGCACCCATTCGCCCATCGCCGAAGTCAGGCGGTCATCCTTCAGCCGCGCCACCGGCAGGCCCGATGGCGGGCCGGGCGGGCGCAGCAAATGGTCCACCCCGGCGCCCATCGAGACCAGCAGCCTGAGGTTGGGATAGCGCCGGAGCTCGGCCATGTCGTGGCTGTTCCAGCAGACGGCCGCCTCGATGTCGGCGGGGTCGCCCGCGTCGGGGAACAAGCGAACGTCCATTCTGGGGTCGACGGCCAACAGCGCGTCGCGCCAGGCCGCCATCGCACTCGCCTTGGTGGAAAGCAGGATCGCCATCAGGCCAAAACCTCTTGTCGCAGACCGCGCACGAATTCGCGCCAGTCATCGCGCCGCGTCGCCACTCGCTCGGCACCGTCGGGCAGTTTGGCGTAGAGGGTCAGCACCCCCTTGGCCCAGAGCAGCTGGAATTGCAGTTCGTTGTTCAGCACCAGATCGGCCGTGCGGTCGAACACGCCGGCCTTCACCTTCGGCTGCACGCGGGCCAGCCACCACCAACAGCCCAGCGCCAGCAAGGCGGCCCCAACATAGAAATGGATGAAGGCGGTAGCGCCGAAACTGCCGAACAGGATCAGCGCCGCCGGCCAGACGTTCTCCCAATAATCGTACACCGGGCTGCCAGGGCTGTTCATCTTGCGGATATGCACGCCCAACCGCACCCGCTCCTGGTTCAGAAGCTCACGCAGTTCGCCCAATTCAGGGCTTTCGACATCAGGATTCATGGAGGAAGGCCGCCTGCATCAGGGCCTGGGTATAGGGCTTTTGCGGGTTGGCTGTCAGTGCCTCCGCGTCACCCTGCTCGACGATGATGCCGTCCTTCATTACCGCGATGCGGTGCGCCATGGCGCGCACCACCCGCAAATCATGGCTGACGAAGAGGTAGGCCAGGCCGTGCCGCGCCTGCAGGCCGCGCAGCAGCTCCACCACCTGGGCCTGGACCGAGACGTCGAGGGCCGAGGTCGGCTCGTCCAGCACCAGCAGCCGCGGCTTCAGCACCAGGGCGCGGGCGATGGCGATGCGCTGGCGCTGGCCGCCGGAAAATTCATGCGGGTAGCGGTGCATCATGTCCGGCGACAGGCCGACCTCGGTCAGCGCCGCGGCAACGCGGGCTTCGCGGTCGCGGGCGCGCGGCTCGTGCACCTCCAGCCCTTCGCCGACGATGTCGCCAGCGGACATGCGTGGGGACAGGCTGCCATAGGGGTCCTGGAACACCACCTGCATGGCGGCGCGCAGGGGGCGGAGCTCGGCGCGCGAGAGCCCCTGGATGGGTCGGCCTTCCAGGGTGATGCCGCCCTGGCTGTCGACCAGCCGCAACAACGCCAGCCCCAGCGTGGTCTTGCCCGAGCCGCTTTCGCCCACGATGCCCAGCGTCTCGCCGGCGCGCAGGCTAAGCGACACGCCGTTCACGGCGCGGACCCGACCGACCTCACGCCGCAGCAGGCCGCGGCGGATGGGGAAATGCACCTTCACGTCGCTGGCTTCCAGCACCACCGGCGCTTCCGGCGCCAACGGGGCGGGCCGGCCGGAGGGCTCGGTGGCGATCAGCATGCGGGTGTAGGGGTGGGCGGGGGCGGCGAAGACCTGCGCCACCGTGCCCTGCTCCACCACCGCGCCGTCCTTCATCACCACCACGCGGTCGGCGTGCCGCTTCACGATGGCCAGGTCGTGGGTGATCAGCAGCAGGCCCATGTTGAGCCGCGTCTTCAGCTCGGCCAGCAGCGCCAGGATCTGCGCCTGGATGGTGACGTCGAGCGCTGTCGTCGGCTCGTCCGCGATCAGAAGGCGCGGGTTGTTGGCCAGCGCCGCGGCGATCATCACCCGCTGGCGTTGGCCGCCGCTGAGCTCGTGCGGGAAAGCGCCCAGCCGGTCCTTCATTTGCGGCAGTCCGGCGCGGGCCAGCGCGGCCTGCACCTCCTCGCGCAGCGCCACGCCGCGGAGGGGGCGATGCAGGGTGATCGCCTCGCCCACCTGCCGGCCGATGCTGTGCAGCGGGTTGAGCGAGGTCATCGGCTCCTGGAAAACCATGCCGGCGACGCCGCCGCGCAACCGCTGCAGGGTGTCGTCGGAGGCGGTGAGGATGTCGTGGCCGTCGAGGACGATGCGGCCCTCGGGGTTTGTCCCGCCCGGCGCCAGCAGCCGCAAGCAGGACAGCGCGGTGACCGACTTCCCGCTACCGGATTCGCCCACCAGCGCCACGACCTCACCGGGATCGACATGGAAGCTGACCCCCTGCACCACCCGCTGGCCCCGAAAAGCGACGGAGAGGTTTTCGACCTGGAGCAGGCTCAACCTCCGCCCCCCGGCAGCTTGCGCGGATCGAACGCATCCCGCACCGCCTCGCCCACGAAGATCAGCAATGTCAGCACGCCGCCCAATACCACGAAGCCGGTGAAGGACAGCCAGGGCGCCTGCAGGTTGTTCTTCCCCTGGCTCAGCAGCTCGCCCAGCGACGGCGAGCCCGGCGGCAGGCCGAAGCCCAGGAAGTCGAGCGACGCCAGCACGGTGACGGAGCCGCTCAGCGTGAACGGCAGGAAGGTCAGCGTCGCCACCATCGCATTGGGCAGGATATGGCGGAACATGAGGCGGGTGTCGGATACGCCCAGCGCCCGCGCCGCACGTACGTAATCCAGATTGCGGCCGCGCAGGAACTCCGCCCGCACCACCCCGGTCAGCCCCATCCAGGAGAAGATCAGCAGGAAGACCAGCAAGGTCCAGAAGCTGGGCGTGATGATGCTGGCCAGGATGATCAGCAGGAAGAGCTGCGGCATGCCGGACCAGATCTCGATGAAGCGCTGGAACAGCAGGTCGGTCAGGCCGCCATAGAAGCCCTGCACGGCGCCGGCGGCGATGCCGATGACGCTGGCGATGATGGTCAGCGTGAAACCGAACAGGACGGAGATGCGAAAGCCGTAGATCACCCGGGCGGCGACATCGCGCGCCTGGTCGTCGGTGCCCAGCCAGTTCCGCGCGCTGGGCGGCGAGGGCGCGGGCCGGCCCAGATCGCGCACCACCGTCGCGTGGGCGTAACGGATGGGCGGCCAGATCGCCCAGCCGCGCTCCGCCAGATTCTTCTCCAGCTCGGGATCATGCCAGTCCGCATCGGTCGGCAACCCATCGGCGAAGACGTCGCTTTCGGCGTAATCCACCAGCACCGGCACGAACCAGCGGCCTTCCACCCTTGCGACGATGGGCCGGTCATTGGCGATGAACTCGGCGAACAGCGTCACCAGGAACAGCAACAGGAAAATCCAGAAGGACCACCAACCCCGGCGGTTTGCCCGGAAATTGCCCAGCCGGCGGCGCGTGATTGGGCTGAGCCTCACGCGCGGGTGCTCGCGCGGCGTGGGACGCCGGTTGCGCCGCCACTTCCCGAACAGTGACAATTCGGTGGCAGCCGAGAAAGGACAAACCGATGCTCGCCCCCAGCTCCACCGATACGGTGGACACCATGCTGCCTCCCGCCCGGCTGTTCACGCTCGGGCTTCAACATGTGCTCGTCATGTATGCCGGCGCCGTCGCCGTGCCGCTGATCATCGGGCGCGCGCTGCGTTTGCCGCCCGAACAGGTGGCGCTCCTGATCTCGGCCGACCTCTTCGCCTGCGGCATCGTCACCCTCATCCAGGCCTGGGGCATCCCCGGCGTCGGCATCAAGATGCCGGTGATGATGGGCGTGACCTTCGCCGCCGTGGCGCCGATGGTCGCCATCGGCCAGGACCCCGCGCTGGGGCTGCTGGGCATCTACGGCGCGGTCATCGTCTCCGGCGTCTTCGGCTTCTTCTTCGCCCCGGTGATCGGCCGATTGCTGCCGTTGTTCCCGCCGGTGGTGACGGGCACCATCATCCTCGTGATCGGCGTGTCGCTTATGCGCGTCGGCATCAACTGGGCCGGCGGTGGCGTCGGCAACCCGAATTTCGGCGCGCCCATCTATCTCGGCCTGTCGCTGTTCACCTTGCTGGTGATCCTGGGGCTGACCCGGTATGGCTCCGGCTTCATCTCCAACGTCGCCGTGCTGCTGGGCATCATCGCCGGGGCCCTGGTGGCGACTGCCCTGGGCATGATGCATTTCGACAGCGTGGTGAACGCCAAGTGGTTCGACTTCGTGCGGCCGTTCCAGTTCGGCACGCCTGTGTTCGACCTGGGTGCCGCCATCACCATGTGCCTGGTGATGATCGTGGTGATGATCGAGAGCACGGGCATGTTCCTGGCGCTGGGCGAAATGGTGAACAAGCCGGTCAGCCAGGCCGACCTCATCCGCGGACTGCGCACGGATGGCGTGGGCACCTTCATCGGCGGCGTGTTCAACACCTTCCCCTACACCAGCTTCAGCCAGAATGTAGGCCTGGTGGGCATCACCGGCGTGCGCAGCCGGTGGGTGTGCGTGGCCGGCGGCTTCATCATGATAGCGCTGGGGCTGGTGCCGAAGATGGCGGCGTTGGTGGAAGCCGTGCCGCCCTTCGTGCTGGGCGGCGCCGGGCTGGTGATGTTCGGCATGGTGGCGGCGACGGGGGTGCGCATCCTCACCAACGTGGATTTTCGCAACAACCGGATGAACATGTTCATTGTGGCGATCAGCGTGGCGGTGGGCATGATCCCGCTGGTGGCGCCGACGTTCTTCCGCCAGATGCCGCACAGCCTGCACCCGCTGCTGGAGAGCGGGATCCTGTTGAGCGCTTTGATGGCGGTGCTGCTCAACGTGTTCTTCAACGGCCTGGGCAGCGTGGACGCCGCCCGTGCCGGGGCGGCGGGCAGCGCCGCGGCGATGGATCACGCCTGAGGCCGCGGGCGCGAAGGACAGCAGCGCGGGGCGCCGCGGCTTTCCCGTTGCTGCCGCATCGGCAGGGCGGCCGATGCCGGCCCCATGCCGGCCGGCATGCACACTGCCTTGCCGCATGATGGCCGCCCGCGCCGACTGCACCCGCCGGGTCAAACCGCGGTCAGGGTGAAGCGCAGCGTCTCGCGCTTCAGCCCAGGCCAGGCATCGCGCATCGCCGCTTCGCTCTGGAAGCGTTCCGGCAAGCGGATCGCCTCGGTGGCCACGCTGATCGCCGGCACGTCCAGCGGCCAGGGGTCGAGCGTGGCGGCGAGGGGCGTTGTGCGGGCGAGCTGGGTGTCCAGGCACTGGAAGCTGGGGTGGCCCCAGCACAGGCCCAGCGCGATGCCGTCTACCCGGGCCAATTTGCGTGACAGGGCGGTGAGCTTCGCCTCGTCCATCTCCAGCAATGCGCCGAGCTCGGCGCTGCGCGCCTGTTCCCGGGCGATATAGCCTTCCATGGCAGCGAGGCTTGCCGGGCTGGGCGCGATGCGGTTGCCCAGGATGCCCAGGCGGTAGATGTGGCTGCCGTGGCGCTGGATCAGCAGCCCGACCAGCAGGCCCCAATTGGCATAGGCCATGCGCAGCCCGGCCTCCCACATCGGCACGTGCTCGTCGCCCGGCAGGGCGTTGAACTGGCGCGGCAGGCCGGTGCCTGCATCGTATTCCGGCTCGATCTCCCAGGGCTGCCAGGGGCAGTCATGCTCGATGGCGGCGGTGATCAGCGGCTCGAAGGCGTCCATCGCGCGCATTAACTGGCCGGCGATGATGGCGTGCGCGGGTTGCGGCGTGGCCAGCACGCTGCCGTCGGGTTGCGGCCACAAAATCATCGCCTTGCCTCGAAGTCTATGCGGGGATCGACCAGCGTGTAGCAGACGTCGCTGACGATCTGCATCACCAGCCCCAGCAGGGTGAAGACGTACAGCGTGCCGAACATCACCGGGTAATCCCGCCGGATCGCCGCCTCGAACCCCAGCAGCCCAAGCCCGTCCAGCGAGAAGATGATCTCCACCAGCAGCGCCCCGGTGAACAGGATGCCGATGAAGGCGGCCGGGAAGCCCGCCACGATCAGCAGCATGGCGTTGCGGAAGACGTGGCCATACAGTACCCGGTTGTCGCCGGCCCCCTTGGCCCGGGCGGTCAGCACGTATTGCTTGCCGATCTCGTCCATGAAGGCGTTCTTGGTCAGCATGGTCAGGCCGGCAAAGCCGCCAATCACCAGCGCGATGGTGGGCAGCACCATGTGCCAGCCGTAGTCCAACGCCTGCCGCCAGAACGGCCAGGCCTCACTGCCGGAGCTGTGCAGCCCGCGCAGCGGGAACCACTGGAAGAAGCTGCCGCCGGCGAACAGTACCACCAGCATCACCGCGAACAGGAAGCCCGGGATGGCGTAGCCCACCAGGACGGCGGCGGAAGTCCAGACGTCGAAGCGCGACCCGTCGCGGATCGCCTTGCGGATGCCGAGCGGGATGGAGACCAGGTAGATGATCAGCGTGGACCAAAGCCCGAGCGAAATGGAAACCGGCATCTTCTCGACTACCAGCTCCCATACCGGCCGGTCGCGGAACAGCGATCGGCCAAGATCGAAGGCGAGGTAGCCGCGCAGCATGTCCCAGAAGCGCTCATGGGCCGGCTTGTCGAAGCCGAAGGCGCGCTGGATTTCCAGCACCACGGCCGGGTCCAGGCCGCGGGCGCCGCGATAGGTGGGGGTGCCGTCCTGGGCGCGCGGCGCCCGGGTCTCGCCCTCGCCGCCGCCGGCGACGCGGCCGAGCGACTGGTTGGAGCCGCTGCGGATCTCCGCCAACACCTGCTCGACCGGCCCGCCGGGGGCGAACTGCGCCACGGCGAAGTTGATCAGGATGATGCCGAACAGCGTCGGTACCACCAGCAACAGCCGCCGCAGAAGATACGCACTCACAGGCTGCGTCGCGCCTCCGCCAGCGCCCGGTCGCGCGCCGGGTCCACCCACCACGCGGTAGGGAAACCCAGGCCGAACCGCGGATTGCGCTCAGGCCGGCCGAACTTGTCCCACCAAGCCAGCCAGAAACCCCGTAAGTGCCAGTTCGGGATGATGTAACTCTGCCACAGCAGCACCCGGTCCATCGCGTGCGTGCGGGCCAGCAACTCCGCCCGGGTGGGGGAGGCGACGACCTGCTCGATCAGCTGATCGACCACGGGGTGGCAGATGCCGGTGACGTTCTGGCTGCCCGGCTGGTTCACCGCGGCGCAACTGAAAAAGTCGCGCTGCTCGTTGCCGGGGGACGAGCTCTGGCCGATCACATCCACCGTCATGTCGTAGTCGAAGGCGTCGACCCGCACCTGGTACTGCGCCTGGTCCACGGTGCGGACGGTGGCCTCGATGCCCAGCCGCTGCAGCCACTGCACGTAGGGCAGCGCCACCCGCTCGAAGGTCGGCGTGCCGAGCAGGATTTCGAAGCGGAACGGTTGCCCCTGGGCGTTCACCAGGCGTCGGTCGCGCACCGTCCAGCTCGCCGCGCGCAGCAACTCCAGCGCCCGGCGCAGCCCGTCGCGGTTGTTGCCGCTGCCGTCGGTCACCGGCAGGCGGACCTCCTGGGTGAACAGCGCCGGTGGCAGCTGGGCGCGGAAGGGTTCCAGGATTTCCAGCTCGCGCCCCGTCGGCAGGCCGCTGCTGGCCAGATCGCTGTTGGAGAAGAAGCTCTGCGTCCGGGAATACAGCCCGTAGAACAGGTTGGCGTTCATCCACTCGAAGTCGAAGACGGCGATCAACGCTTCGCGCACCCGCTGGTCCTGGAACAGCGGCCGGCGCTGGTTCATCGCGAAGCCCTGCATTCCGGTCGGGATTTCGTGGCGTATCGTATCCCGCTTGACGAGTCCGCGCCGCACGGCGGGAAAGTCATAGGCGGTGGACCAGTCGCGGGCCGAATTTTCGGTGCGGAAATCGATCTGACCAGCCTTGAATGCCTCCAGCGCGATGGTGCTGTCGCGGAAATATTCGTAGCGGATCACGTCGAAATTGTTGGTCCCGCGCCGGGTATTGAGGTCGCGCGCCCAGTAGTCCGGCACCCGGCGGTAGGTCAGGCCGCGGCCATTCTCGAACCGCTCCAGCCGGTAGGGGCCGCTGCCCAGCGGGATTTCCTGGCTGGGGCGCGAAAAGTCGCGGCTTTCCCACCAATGCTTGGGCAGCACCGCAATCTGCCCCAGGATCTGCGGCAGCTCGTGGTTCTCGGCGTTGCGGAAATGGAAGGTGACGCGGCGTTCGTTGTCGGCCACCACCCGGGTCACGTCGCCGTAATAGGAGCGGTAGATCGGCCGGCCCTGGGTGCGCAGCGTCTCGAAGGTCCACACCACGTCAGCGGCGGTGATGGCCCGGCCATCGTGCCAGCGCGCGGCCGGGTTCAGCTCGAAGCTGACGCTCAACCTGTCCTCCGGCATCTCGATCCACTTCGCCAGATGCCCATAGGCCGCGGAGGGCTCGTCATTCGCGTCGACCAGCAGCGTGTCGTAGATGTTGCCGATGCCGATTGCCGGCGTGCCGCGCAGGATGAATGGGTTGAGGCTGTCGAAGCTTCCCAGCCCGCCCAGCACCGCCTCACCGCCCTTCGGCGCATCGGGGTTCACCCACGGGAAGTGCGGGAAGCCTTCGGCGAGTTCGGGTTCGCCCAGCAGGGCCAGGGCGTGCAGCCGCCGCGGCGCCGCGGCGGCCGGGGCGACAGGGTACGCTTGCGCCGGCGGGGCGACGGGCTGCGCTTGCGCCGGGGCGACAAGCGCCTGCGCAGACGCCGCCAAAATCGCGGGAGAAGCCAGAAGGATTCGTCGCTGCATCGCATCAAGGTGGCCCCGGCCCCGCCGCCGCGCAACCGCAAACAGGCCTTTCCACGCGTGCCGGCCGGCCATACCATGGGCCATGGCCGAACAGACGCGCCGCCCCATTGCCGCGCGCGGTTCCGCCTTCGCCCGTCGGTTGACGGAATGGCTCCTGCAAACCCGCATCACGCCGAACCAGATCTCCCTGGCGAGCATCGGCTTTGCGGCGCTG
>CAXTJY010000105.1:0-9751 GCA_964244395.1 uncultured Rhodovarius sp. | reverse complement strand
CGCGCACGGTCTGGGCGGCGGGGGTGGAGGTTGTAAATCACCCTGGAAACGAGTCCCGATAACCACCAGGTCTACCGGGTTGCGGTCCAGGTAGCTGATGATTTCACGTTCGGGCCGTCCCTGGAAGATCAGTTGAGCCTCAATCTGGTAGCCACCTGCCGGGAAACTCTCGATAAGCGCGGCGGCTTCGGCCAGGATTTGACTGCCCAGGTCCTGGTCAGCCGAACGTATATCGTGCCGGCGGTGGCTGCCGGTGCGGCTGCCGATGGTGGAAATGCGCACCATCGGCGCCGGCGGCGGCTCCATCGCGGCGGTGCAGGCGGGCGGCCGGCTGGTGGTTGGCCCCCGCAGTGCCGGTGCCCGGCCCGGCCCCGTCGCGTACGGCCGCGGCGGCACCGAGCCCACGGTCACGGACGCCAACCTCGCCCTCGGCCGGCTGGACGCCCAATTCTTTTTGGGCGGCGCCATGCAACTCGACATGACGGCGACATCAGCCGCCCTCACCCGCCTCGGCAACGCGCTCGGCCTCGGCCCGGAAGCCGCCGCCGAAGGCATATTGGCGCTGACCAACGCCTCCCTCGCCGCCGCCGTGCGCCTCTCCCTGTTCGAGAAGGGGCTGCATCCCCGCGACTTCGCCCTGCTGAGCTTCGGCGGCGCCGGCGGCCTGCACGCCACCGAAGTGGCGGACGAAATGGGCATGACCGAGGTCATCTTCCCGCGCGAGCCCGGCACCCTCTCCGCCTACGGCATCCTGTTCTCCGATTTGGTGCAGGACCTTTCCCGCAGCCGCCTGTTCACCGCGGGCGACGCCGCCCTGCCGGGCCTCGCCGCCCTCATCACCGAACTTCGCACCGAAGCCGATGCCCGCCTGGCCCGCGACGGCGTGGCGCAGGCCGACCGCGCCCTGACCGTCGCCGCCGACATGCGCTACCACGGCCAGGCCTTCGAGCTGCTCGTCCCCTGGGGCGACGTGACAGCGCCCGACGCCGCCGCCCTGGCCGCCCTGGAAGCCCGCTTCCACGACTCCCACCGCCAGCGCTTCAGCTACTCCTCCGAAGGCGAGGCGGTCGAAATCGTCACCCTGCGCGTCACCGCCACCGGCCACCTGCCGAGGCCCCAAACGACCACGCCCACCCCGGCCGACCGCCCCGCCCACAAAGGCACCCGGCAGGTGTTCACCGCCGGCGCCTGGCACGAAGCCGTCGTTTGGGACCGAGAGGCGCTGAAAACGGAAACGGTGACCGGTCCGGCCATCATCGAGGAAGCCTTCGCCACCCACTACATCGCCACGGGCTGGCAGGCCGCGCTGGGCGAAGCCGGCGCGATCATCGCCAGGAGATTGCCATGACCCCTGACTGCCGGCGCCCGGCCAGCCCCCATCCCTGCAGCGCGCCCCTGCCGGAAGCGTGCACCACCCCCGCGGCGCCCGGGGGAACGGCATGAATCCCATCGACATCGAAGTCATCCGCAACGCCCTCTCCGCCGCCGCGGCCGAGATGGACGTCACCGTCTGGCGCACCAGCCGCAGCACCATCGTGCGCGAACTGCTGGACTACTCCACCGCCGTCTTCAACGCCGATGGCTGGAACCTCGCTCAATCCGCCCGCATCCCGCAGCACCTCAACTCCATGTCGGCGGCGCTGCGCACCCTGCTGGAGAAGTTCGTGGTCGCCGAGGATTGGGGCCCCGATGACATCGTCATCACCAACGACCCGTATTGCGGCGGCCAGCATCTGCCCGACATCGTGGCCTTCCGCCCGGTGTTCCATGACGGCGTGCGCATCGCCTATGTCGGCACCCTGTGCCACCACATCGATGTCGGCGGGCTGGCCGCCGGCAGCTACGCCGCCAAGGCCACCGAGATCTTCCAGGAAGGCCTGCGCATCCCGCCCGTCAAACTCTTCGACAAGGGCATCCGCAACGAGGCCGTCTGGAGCATCATCCGCCAGAACATCCGCAAGCCCGACCTCCTCCTCGGCGACCTGCAAAGCCAGATCGCGTCCCTCGAAGTCGGCCGCACCGCCCTGGCCCGCCTCGCCGCCCGCTACGGCGCCCCGGCCATGCTCGAAGCCAGCGCCCGCATCCTGGACATGAGTGAGGCCGGCATGCGCGCCGCCATCTCCGCCATGCCCGACGGCACCTACGAATTCACCGACCAGCTCGACGATGATGGCATCGACCTGGGCCGCCCGATCGTGCTGACGGTGAAGCTGACCATCGAAGGCGACGGCGTCACCGTCGATCTCTCGCAATGCTCGCCGCAGGTGCAGGGGCCGACCAACGCCACCCTGGCCAGCAGCAACTCGGCGGTGATGTTCGCGCTCATGTCGGCTTCCGGCGGCGGCTTCGCGATGAATGCCGGCTGCTACCGTCCCGTCCGCGTCATCGCGCCCGAGGGCCTGGTCATCAACGCCCGCGCCCCCGCCCCCGTGGCCCATCGCGTCGCCATCACCCACCGGCTGCTGAACGCCATGTATGGGGCCCTGCACCAAGCGGTGCCGGAGCGCATCCCCGCCGCCTATTACGGCTGCTCCTACGTCACCACCTTCCAGACCATCCGCGCCGATGAACACCGCGATGTGCTGGTCGAAATCGAAATCGGCGGCTCCGGCGCCGCGCCGGCCAAGGATGGCGTCAACGCCTACTCCTCCGGCATGCACAACAACAGCAACATCCCCATCGAGATGATCGAGGCGCAGATGCCCCTGACCATCACCCGCTACACGCTGCTCCCCGGCAGCGGCGGCGACGGCGAGCATCGCGGCGGCCTGGGCCTGGTGCGCGAATGGCGCATCGACAGCCCACGCTGCGCCTTCACCGCCAACATGGACCGCTTCTTCAGCCAGCCATACGGCCTGGCCGGCGGCGGCGCCGCGGCCGTGGGCAAGCTGGACCTGGTGCGCAACGGCACCACCACCGCCATCCCGCCGAAATCCGACAACATCCCCCTCGTCGCCGGTGACATCGTGCGGCTGCAAACCTCGGGCGGCGGCGGCTTCGGCCCGCCCGACGCCCGCCCCGCCGCCGCGCGGGAGGCCGACCGTCGCCAGGGCTACGTCTGATCATGGATCTTGGAAAGCGCTGACTTCGTCAGCGACACGCTCCATGCCAGTCTCCACAAATCCGCGCTGGAACCGCAGCGCATGACGGGAGGGTGACATGCCCAACAGCTTGAAGAACCGGAAGGGCTCAGCAGTTCTCGATGGCGTCCAGCGCCGCCTTCGGCTGTTCCGCTCATGATCCGCTACGACCTCGCCGGCCGCACCACGCTGGTGACAGGTGGCGCCTCCGGCATCGGCCTGGCCACCGCCCGCCTCCTGGCCAGCTCCGGTTGCCGTGTGGCCATCAACCACCTGGCCGACGACCCGCGTGGCCCCGAAGCCATCGCCGCCCTCCGCGCCGACGGCCTCGACGCCATCGCCGCCCCCGGCAACGTGGCCGACGCCACCGACGGCCCGCGCATGGTCGAAGCCGCCGCCGCCGCCCTCGGCCGGCTCGACTACCTCGTCAACAACGCCGGCACCCCTGGCACCAGCACCACCATCAAGCCCACGGAACTCGACCGCATCACCGAGGAGCTGTGGGCGACAGTGCTTCAGGTCAACCTGCTCGGCGTGTTCCGCTGTGCCAAGGCGGCCGCGCCGCATCTGAAGGCGGCCGGCGGCGCCATCGTCTCCGTCGCCTCCATCGCCGGCATCAACTCGCCCGGCTCGTCCATGGCCTACGGTGCCACCAAGGCCGGCGTCATCTCGCTCACCAAGAACCTCGCCCGCGGGCTGGGGCCGGATGTCCGCGTCAACGCCGTCGCCCCCGGCGCCGTGGACAGCACCTGGATGGTCGAGTGGAGCAACGAGGAGCGCGACTTCTCCATCGAACACGCCGCCCTCAAGCGCCGCTGCACGACGGATGACATCGCCCACGCCATGGTCTGGCTGCTGGTCGGCGCCCAGGCGGTGACGGGCCAGACCCTGGTGGTGGATGCCGGCCTGACCCTATAGCGGCGCCGCATCCTCCAGCCACAGATCCCCTTCGGAAAACCCGAGCGCGGCAAACTCCGCCGCCCGCAGCGGCGCCTCCAGAAGCGAGTAGAACTCATCCAGCTGCGGCGGCGCCGGCGCAGGCCGTCTACAGCCGATGATTCGCCCAGGCATTGTTCCGCGCCTGGGCACGCTTGAGGCGAACGGCATCGCCCCTCACGAGCCCGGCTCGAACCCCTGCACGCCGGAGCGTTCGGCCAAGGCCAGGCTTTGGAAGAACGCCTCCCGCCGGCTGATGTTGGTGGCCGCCAGGCTGCGCAGCGGGTCGTTTCCGGAAGACGTTGCCAGCGCCGGCAGGATGGTGAACGCCGCACCCGGCCCGTAGCCGCTGACCCCGCCGGCCTCCACCTGCACGAAGCCGCCCGGAGCCGGCCGCAAATAGGCCTCCGCCCCCGCCGCCAATCGCCCAGCCTCGCCGGCGCCGCCATCCGGCCGCTGCCGCAGCACCAGCGGCGCCGAGGCCATGGCGCGGGTGGTGCCAGGCCGCGGCGCCCGCGTCGCCCCGGGCGAGGCCGCCTCCACCACCGCATCCAGCCCCGCCGCGCGTGCCTGCAGCCGCGTGCGCACCTGCCCACCCCGGCCGAGATCGCGCTGCAATCTTCCTGCCGCCCCCGCCAGTCGCCCTGGCAATTCGCCGCGCGGAAAGTCCTCAGCCGAGACTGCTGCGCGGATCAGCCGCACTTCGGTCCAACGGCAATACAACAACGCATCGAAGGCGATCTGCAGGCGCTCGATGGCCGTGTTCTCGCGCATCAATTCCGCTGTCAGTTGCTCGGCGCTGGGCGGCCCGGCGCGGCGTGGCGGCTCACCCAGGATGTCGCCGGCGTTGACGAACACCACCACCTGCGGCCCACAGGAATCGCCCGGGTCGGTGCCGGCCACCACCGGCCCGCCTTGCGGCACGCAACCTGCCAGCAGCAGCGGCAGCGCCAGGGCTCTGATACGTTTTCCATCCATGCGCGGAGGCTACACGCCGCCGCCGCCGCCGTGCAAACTCACCGCATGGCCCAGATCGACACCAACCGCTTCCTCGCCGACCTCGACACCCTCCGCCAGATCGGCCGCTTTAAGACCGGCGTCCACAGGCCGACCTTCTCGCCGCAGGACATGCAAAGCCGCCACTGGCTGATGGACCGCATGGCGGAGATTGGCCTGGAACCCAGCATCGACGGCATCGGCAACGTGCTGGGCAAGCACCCCGGCCACGGGCCCAAGCTGCTCTCGGGCAGCCACATCGAAAGCCAGAACGAGGCCGGCTGGCTCGATGGCGCCCTGGGCGTCATCGGCGCCCTGGCCCTGGCCCGCGCCGGCCTCCCGGTGGACGTCGTCGCCTGCGCCGACGAGGAAAGCCATTTCGGCCATTTCATCGGCAGCCGCAGCCTGACCGGGGTGCTCGACGAGGCGGAGATCGACCGCAACAGCAGCCGCACCACCGGCCAGAGCCTGCGCGAAGCCCTGCGCGAGGCCGGCCTGGCAGGCAAGCCGCGCCCGATGCTGGACCCCGCCCGCTACAAGGGCTTCTTCGAGATGCATATCGAGCAGGGCACGCAGCTCGAATCCGCCGGCCTGCGCAGCGGCGTCGTCACCGGCATCGTCGCGATCTGTCAGTACCGCATCGGCATCACCGGCAATCAGGACCACGCCGGCGGAACCACGATGGCGGAGCGGCGCGATGCAGGCCTGACAGCGGTGCGGCTGCTGGCCGCGATCGATGCCGAGTTTCCCCGCATCTGCGGCGAGCGCACGGTCTGGACCTGCGGCAACATCAAGCTGGACCCCGGCGCCCAATCCATCATCCCCGGCCATGCCGAGGTCATGTTCCAGTTCCGCGACATCTCGCCCGACGTGCTGAACCGCCTCGATGCCGGCCTGAAGCGCCTGGTGCAGGACAGCAACCGGCGCGAGCGCTGCCACGCCGTGCTGGAAGCCACCAGCATCTCGACCCCCGCGCCCTGCGACGCCACCATGCAGGAATGCCTGGCCCGGGCGGCCGAGAAGCACGCCCCTGGCCTCTGGCAGCGCATGCCCTCCGGCGCCGGCCACGACAGCCAGTACATCGCCAAGCTGATGCCCGTGGCCATGCTGTTCACCCCCAGCATCGGCGGCATCAGCCACCATTGGAGCGAGGACACCAAGCTGGAAGACCTGGCCTTGGGCGTGCAGATCCTGGGCGACGCGGCAGAGGCCTATCTCGCGAAATGACGGCCCCTTCACCCCGCCGGAGCGATGAGAGGCTTGACTGGCTGGGATGAGAAGTACGGATAGCCGGCAAAGCGCAGCGGCTCCGGATGCGGCGGATCTGGAATGCGACCTCACAATCGCTGCCCAGCGAGATGTATTCGTCAAACTGCATCTGCCGTGATTCCAACGGCCTGGTAACGCATATCGGCAAGGCTCAGATCGGGTTCGCTGACACTAACATCGGTGCGCGCCGCTCACCACGAACGAGTGAACGCCGCCGCCGCTACCGCAGCAGCGCCGGCAGCAGCGAATCCAGCCGCATGCGCCCCTCATCGGTAGCGCGCAGATGCTCGCCGCGCCATTCCAGATAGCCCTCATCCAGGCAGGCGACGAGCATCGCAGGGTCGATCGTCTCCGCGAAGGCCAGTCCGCCCCGTGCCCCGATGCGGGTTGGCAGCACACCCTCATCCAGCCGCAGCCCCATCAGCAAAGCCTCCCGTCCCCGGTCCCTTGGGGTCAGCGTGGTCTCCTCCGCCGTGCCGTGCCCGTCGCGCTTGACCCGCGCCGCCCACTCCTCCGGCCCGCGATGCCGGCGCGTCGCGATCATCGCCCCGTCCAGCAGCAGCCGTTGATGCGCGCCGGGGCCGACGCCTAGGTAGTCGCCATAACGCCAATAGGCCAGGTTGTGCCGGCTCTGCGCACCTGGCTTCGCGTAGTTGGAGACCTCATAGGCGGCTAGACCGAACCGCGCCGCCTCTTCTGCGGTTGCGAAGTACAGCCGTGCCGCCTCGTCGCCCTCCGGCAGTGAAAACTCGCCGCGCGCATGCTGTGTGGCGAATCGCGTGCCGGGTTCGATGGTGAGCTGGTAAAGCGAGAGGTGATCCGCCGCCAAAGCCAGCGCCTGCCGTAGCTCGGCGCGCCAGGCGGCCTCGTCCTGCTCGGGCCTGGCATAGATCATGTCGAACGACACCCGCGGAAAGGTGGCCCGTGCCAGTTCGAGTGCCGCGATCGCCTCACGGGCATCGTGCCGCCGGCCCAGGAACCGCAGCGCATCGGCCGACAGGGCCTGCACCCCCAGCGACACGCGGTTGACCCCCGCCTCACGGAAGGCGCGCAGCTTGCCCAGCTCGACGCTGGTTGGGTTAGCCTCCAGCGTGATCTCGATGTCGGGCGTCGCGTCGAACAACGCGGTCGCGTCGGCAATCAGCTCCGCCACCGTCTCCGGCAACATCAGGCTGGGCGTGCCGCCACCGAAGAAGATCGAGGCCAGCGGACGCCTGCCGACCCGGCCCGCCTCATGCGCCAGTTCCGCCCGCAACGCGGCGGCGAAGCGGGCGTGGTCCACGCCGGCCTCGCGCACATGGCTGTTGAAATCGCAATACGGGCATTTCGAGGCGCAGAACGGCCAGTGGATGTAGAGGGCGAGGGGCTCCATGCCCCTGTCTTACGCCCCCTTTGGGCTCACCGCACCGCTTGCGGCTCAATCCCCGCCCGCCGCGCCGCGTCGCCCCACTTCGCCAGCTCCGCCCGCACGAAATCCCGCGTCTCCGCGGGCGAGGTGCTGACCACATCCGCCCCCAGCACCCGGTGCCGGTCCAGCACCGTCGGGTTCCGCAAGGCGGCGTGGATGTCGCGCGTCATCGTCGCCGCCAGTTCCTCGGGCATGTTCGCCGGGCCCATCACCATGCCCCAGGTGCTGGCCTCGAAGCCGGGCAGCAGCGCCTCCGCCATCGTCGGCACATCCGGCAGTTGCGGGCTGCGCGCGGTGCCGGTGGTGGCCAGCGCCTTCAACGCGCCGGACTGGATATGCCCCAGCGCCGCCGGCACCGTGTCGAACATGATGTCCACCCGCCCCGCGATCAGGTCGGGGTGCGCCTGCGTGCTGCCGCGATAGGGGATGTAACTCAGCTCGATCCCCGTCAGCGAGGCGAACAGCACCGGCGCCAGCCGCACGACGCCGCCGGACCCGGCGAAGCTGATCTGCCCCGCGCCCCGGCTGCGCGCCAACGCCACCAGCTCGGCCGGCGTACTGGCCGCGAAGCCGCGCGCCGCGCACAGCACCAGCGGCGTGCGCGTCGCCAGCGTCAGGAAGGTGAAGTCGGCCATGGTGTCGAACGGCAGCCGGTAGAAGGCCGCATTGACCGGGTGCGCCACCGAGACCAGCCCCAGCGAATGCCCATCCGGCGCCGCTCGCGCCAGCACCTCGGTGCCGATGATGCCGCCGGCCCCGGCCCGGTTCTCCACCGCATCCGGCTGCCCCCAGGCGGCCGCCAGCGGCTCGGAAATGAGGCGCGCCGTGATGTCGGACACCCCGCCAGGCGTGTAGGGCACGATGATGCGCACCGGGCGCGCCGCGGTGAACCGGCTTTGCGCCAGGGCTGGCGTGGCCAGCAGCGGCAGGGCGCGGCGGGTGAGAAACATGGCTTCCTCCTGTTTTGAGGAAAGCCTGCTCTCGGCTCAGCCGCCCGGCAAGCGTTTCGCCAGCCGACGCTCCTCGTAAGCACGCGCGTGCAGCAGCGCGAGGCCCAGGGCCGGATTCACCACGCCAGCCCGCTCAGCCGCCGCAGCCAGGAAGCCCAGGATGTGCTCGCCCTCGCTCGGCTTACCGCTCTCGACGTCCCTGAGCATCGAAGTGGCGTACAGGCTGGACGCATCGCTGAACAATGCCCGGTACTGCGCCATGAACGCCTCCGGCATCGGGTGACCATGCCCAGCCGCGATGGCCGCATTGGCCTCCAGCACCCCCTGCATGAAGGCCACGCCGCCCTCCGCCCGCGCCACCTCGCCCACCGCCGCGCGCATCAGCACGGTGCAGACGGCGGAGGTGCCGAGATGCACCATCTTCTCCCACATCCGCTGCCGGATATCCGGCACGGCCTCCGCCACCACCCCCACCGCCGGCGCGAACAGCGCGGCCAGGGCCCCCACCCGCGCCGACATGCCGCCGCCCAGCTCGCCAAACGTGATCCAGCGCCAGTCATTGAGCTGCCTGACCGTGCCATCGGGCGCCAGCGTCGCCTGGATCTTGGCCATCCCGCCCAACACCCGGTCCGCGCCAAACGCCGCCTGCAAGGTCTCGATATGCGACAGCCCGTTCAGCACGGGCAGCACCGCGCCGGGCTCGGCCGGCCGCAGCGCCTCAATGGCGCCGGGCAGATCGTAGGCCTTGCAGGTCAGCAGGGCCAAGTCATAGCCCGGTGCAGCCGCCGTCACCGTCTTCACAGGAAACGCCGCATCGCCGAACTGGCTCTCGATCCGCAGCCCCTCCACCGCCAGCTTTGTCGCTCGCGCCGGGCGCACCAGGAAGGTCACATCCGCGCCCGCCTGCGCCAGGCGCCCGCCAAAATACCCACCCAGCGCGCCGGCGCCCAACACAAGAAGACGCATCACGCACCCCCTTCTGGCGGGGGCTGCCCCGCCGCGCCTGCCGCGCGAGGCCCCGCCGGTGCCAGCCGCCGCAGCGCCGCCAGCATCGGCGCGCTGTCCCACGCCGCGTCGCCCTCCAGCCGCGCCGCCTCCTCGCCGCGGCGGTT
>CAXTJY010000104.1:5976-9766 GCA_964244395.1 uncultured Rhodovarius sp. | reverse complement strand
GCTTTTGCGCCACCGCGCCCGGCAAGGGCGAAATCAGGATGCCGCCGGTCTCCGTCTGCCACCAGGTGTCGACGATGGGGCAGCGCTCATCGCCCACCACCCGGTAGTACCACATCCAGGCTTCCGGATTGATCGGCTCGCCCACGCTGCCCAGCAGGCGCAGGCTGTCGCGCCGCCACTTCTTCACCGGCGCCTCGCCTTCGCGCATCAGGGCGCGGATGGCGGTCGGCGCGGTGTAGAAGATGTTGACCTGGTGCTTGTCCACCACCTGCCACATCCGGCCGACATCAGGGTAGTTCGGCACCCCCTCGAACATCAGCGTGGTCGCGCCGTTGGCGAGCGGCCCATAGACGATGTAGCTGTGCCCCGTCACCCAGCCGACATCGGCGGTGCACCAGTAGATCTCGCCTGGCCTGTAGTCGAACACCAGCTCATGCGTGTAGCTGGCCCACACCATGTAGCCGCCCGTGGTGTGCAGCACGCCTTTCGGCTTTCCAGTGGAACCGCTGGTGTAGAGGATGAAAAGCGGGTCTTCCGCGCCCATCGGCTCCGGCGCGCAGGTCTTTGCGGCGCCGCGGCTGACGGTGTCCCACCAATGGTCGCGGCCCGGTTCCATGTCCACTTTGACACCCGTGTTGCGGGCGACGATGACGTGCTTCACGCCCGGGCATTCCAGCAGCGCCGCATCGGCATTGGCCTTCAGCGGCACCCGCTTGCCGCCGCGCCGCCCCTCATCGGCGGTCAGCAGCGCCACCGAATTGCAGTCCCGCAGCCGCGTCGCCAGGGAGTCCGGTGAGAAGCCGCCGAAGACGATGGAGTGGATCGCCCCGATCCGTGCGCAGGCCAGCATCGCCACCGCCGCCTCGACGATCATCGGCATGTAGAGGGTGACGACGTCCCCCTTCCCGATGCCCAGCGCCTTCATCGCGTTGGCCAGGCGGCACACCTTCTCCAGCAGCTCGGCATAGGTGGTGCGGCTGTCCGAAGCGGGGTCGTCGCCCTCCCAGATGATCGCCACGCGGTCGCCATGCCCGGCCTCGACATGCCGGTCCAGGCAGGACACGGAGGCATTCAGCACGCCATCCTCGAACCACCTGATGCTGACATCGCCGTCGAAGCTGGTGTTCTTGATCCTGGTCGGTGTCCGCATCCACGCGATGCGGCCGGCCTCTCGGGCCCAGAAGGCATCGGGGTCGTCGCGCGCCTCCGCCGTCATCGCGGCGTGCCGGCCGGCATCGACATGCGCGCGGCTCGCCGCCTCGGGCTTGATGGCAATGAGCATGTCGTTCGACATTGGCGTTCTCCCTCGTTGCCCGAATGTTTCGACGGGCCGGCAGGCGCCGTCAACCGCGCGAAAAAAGGCCCCGCGGCAGCAGCCACGGGGCCAGTCTGTTCGCTGGGAGAGGCGGCCGGCGCGAGAGATCGCACCGGCCAGGCACGTCACCGCACGTCAGTGGGTGCGGGCGGCCGCCTGGCGCACCGGCGCCGCGCTGTGCTGCGCATGCCGGGTGGTGCCCGGCGAGACGCGGGAGGCGCCGGGCCGCGGCGTCTGCACCGCGCCGCCAGGCTGCGCCGGCGTGGCAGGGCGGGAGGCCTGGCTGGACGCCGGGGTGGCGGGCCGGGCGGGCTGGACCGCGGCGGAAGGCACCGTGGGCGTGGCCACCGAGGGCGCTCCGGGGGTCGCGACCAGGGGCGCTCGCGGGGTTGCCGAAGACGCTCCCGCGGTCGCGGCCGAAGGCGTGCCCGGGGTTACGAGCGATGGCGCGGCGGGGGTCGCCACGCTGCCGGTCACCGCGGCGCGCGGGCCGGGCACGGCGGGCGCGTTGGCGGTCTGCGCGAAGCCGGGCAGGGCGGCGCCGATGATCAGCGTGGCGGCGAGGGAAAGGCGGGAAAGGCTCTGGCGCACTGGGTTCCTCCTGTGGATGCGGTGCAGGAGAAGACTGGCCGGCGCCCGCGTCGGCCGAAGGGCCTTCGCGGGGTCAGTTCAAGGCGGGCGGGGCGAAGGCGGGGCGGATTGCGGCGTCCCGCCTTGATGTCCCGGTCGCACAAAAAAGGGGCCGCGAGGCCCCTTTCGAATGCCGGCAAGGGGCACCGGTTTATTTCGGCGGCGCGTAGCCATAGGCCGGCGCCGGGGCGTAGACCGGTGCGGGGGCATAGACCGGCGCCTGCGGCGTGGTCGCCACGCCGGCCGCGCCGCCGACCAGGCCGCCGGCAATGGCGCCGATGGCGGCACCGCGCCCACCCCCCGCGATGGCGCCCAACGCGGCGCCCGAGCCGGCACCGATCAGCGCGCCGCCTGCTGCCCGCTGGCCGGGATCATACGGGTTGGTGCAGGCGGTGGTCGCCAGCGCGGCGACCAGGGCAGCCGGCAGTGCGAGAGCTTTCAGCATGGGAACATCCTTCCACGGGCCGCGGGGCGATTTCAGTGGATCAACACACCACGAACGCCGGTTAAGGATCAAGTGTGGCGCCGCGATGGCCTGGATTTATTCCTTCCTACCCTCTCCAGCCCAGCGCGCCCTTGCCACGGTTGCCATTGACACCGCCGGCCACGGCACTGGAACAGGCGGGGGCGATGAGCGTGAACGCCAGCACGGGCCCCTTGGCCCACCCATGGGGCGGCCACCGCGCTGCTCCTGCCGCCGCTGTGGCGCTGTTGCTGCCGACATGAAAAAGGCGGCGGAGGTCGCCCTCCGCCGCCTCGGTCAGGAACTGGCGAAGGTCAGCGCGTCGCGACTTCCGTCGCGGTGATGTCGTTGTCCTTGCTCTCACGCACGAACAGGATCCCGATGACGGCGCAGACCACGGCGATCACGATCGGGTACCAGAGCCCGTAGAACACGTCGCCGGTCTGCGCGATCATCGCGAAGGCCGTCGCCGGCATCAGCCCACCGAACCAGCCATTGCCGATGTGGTAGGGCAGCGACATGGAGGTGTAGCGGATGCGGGTGGGGAACATTTCCACCAGCGCCGCGGCAATCGGGCCGTAGACCATGGTCACGTAGATCACCAGCAGGGTGAGGATGCCGATCAGCACCGCCGGTTGTTCGCGGAAGATGTCGAACGGCCCGCTCATCTTCACGACCGTCGGGTTGTTCGCTGTGGGATAGTTCACCGCCGCCAGGCTGGGCGCGATCTGCGCCGACACCAGGGGGCGGGTCGCGGCCGTGATGGCCACGGGGGCCTGGCTGCCCACCGTCACCGTCACCGCCGGCGCACCCGGGGTGGCCTCCACCCGGTAGTTGACCGAAGCCAGGGCCAGCGCCGCTTTCGCCAGGTCACACGGCTGGGTGAAGCTGGCCGTGCCCGTCGGGTTGAACTGGAAGGAGCAGTTGCTGGTGTCGGTCCGCAACACCACTGGGATGTTCGCATGGGCCGCCGACAGGGCCGGATTGGCCTCCGCGCTCATCAGCTTGAACAGCGGGAAGTAGGTGACCGCCGCCAGCAACATGCCGCCGATGATGATCGGCTTGCGGCCGATCTTGTCGGACAGCCAGCCGAACAGCACGAAGCCACCGGAGCCCAGCAGCAGCGACCAGGCGATCAGCATGTTGGTGGTGAAACCATCCACCTTCAGCACCGAACCCAGGAAGAACAGGGCGTAGAACTGGCCGGTGTACCAGACCACCGCCTGACCCATCACCAGGCCGAGCAGCGCCAGCAGCGCCACCTTGGCGTTCTTCCACTCACCGAACGCCTCGCTCAGCGGTGCCTTGGAGCGGGTGCCCTCCTCCTTCATCTTCTTGAAGGCCGGGCTCTCCTGCATCTGCAGCCGGATCCAGACGGAGAT
>CAXTJY010000104.1:865-5966 GCA_964244395.1 uncultured Rhodovarius sp. | reverse complement strand
AGGAAGGGAACGCGCCAGCCCCAATCCAGGAAGGCTGCCTCGCCCAAATAGCTGCGCACGCCCAGGATCACCAGCAGCGACAGGAACAGGCCGGCCGTCGCGGTGATCTGGATGAAGCTGGTGTAGAAGCCGCGCTTGCCGTGCGGTGCATGCTCGGCGACGTAGGTGGCAGCGCCGCCATACTCGCCGCCCAGCGCCAGGCCCTGCAGGCAGCGCAGAACGATCAGGATGATGGCGGCGGAGATGCCGATGCTCTCGCTGCCAGGCAGCAGGCCCACGGCGAAGGTCGAGGCGCCCATGATCACGATGGTGACGAGGAAGGTGTACTTCCGGCCGACCAGGTCGCCCAGCCGGCCGAACACCAGCGCACCGAACGGCCGCACCAGGAAGCCCGCCGCGAAGGCGAGCAGGGCGAAGATGTTCCGCGTGCCCTCCGGATACTGGCTGAAGAACTTCGCGCCGATGATGGCCGCCAGCGAGCCGTAGAGATAGAAATCGTACCATTCGAAGACGGTGCCGAGCGAGGAGGCGAGAATCACCTTTCGCTCTTCGGCCGTCATCGGGCGGTCGACCACCGCGCCGGCCGGCATGGATGCTGATGACATAATCTTGGATTCCCCGTCTCTGAGACCGCTTGACCACGGCTTGTACACGATATCGTGCCTCATTTCGCACGGGGACGATGGCGGTGCAATTCTGAAATTCAGGCAATCTGGTGCGGATAGAACCTTCCCGGCACCGATTGTCCGAATCATGCGCAGACGCCAACCCTCCTCGGCAAGGATGTGGGATGACGTGCCCGGCAGGCCGCGGTATCTCCGCTCAGACATTCACCGAGGCCGCCATGCCGCTCGACAACCCCCCTCGCCCCGCCGGCTTCGCCTTCAGCACCATGTTTCCGCTGGCGGAGGATACCACCGCCTATCGCAAGCTTGACATCGCCGGCGTCTCCACCATCGAGGTGGAGGGGCAGACCGTTCTCAAGGTGCGGCCGGAGGCGCTGGAGGAACTGGCGCGCGTGGCCTGCCACGATGTCTCGCATCTGCTGCGCCCGGCGCATCTGGCGCAACTCGCCACCATCCTGAAGGATCCGGAGGCCAGCCCGAACGACCGCTTCGTGGCGCTCGACCTGCTGAAGAACGCCAACATCGCCGCCGGTGGCGTGCTGCCGATGTGCCAGGACACCGGCACCGCCATCGTCTTCGGCAAGAAGGGCCAGCGCGTCTGGGTGCAGGGCGATGAGGAGGAGGCGCTGAGCTACGGCGTCGCCCGCACCTACACCGAGACCAACCTGCGCTATTCCATGATGGCGCCCATCACGATGTTCGACGAGGTGAACACCGGCAACAACATGCCGGTCGAGTTCACCATCCTGGCCGCGCCGGGCGAACATCACGCCGACGAATTCCACCTGATGTTCATCCTCAAGGGCGGCGGATCGGCAAACAAGACTTTCCTGTACCAGCAGACCCGGGCGGTACTGAACAAGCCCAAGCTGCTCGCCTTCATCGAGGAAAAGGTGAAGACGCTGGGGACTTCCGCCTGTCCGCCTTACCACCTGTCCATCGTCATCGGCGGCACGTCGGCCGAGGCGAATTTGAAGACGGTGAAGCTGGGCAGCACGAAGTGGCTGGATGGGCTGCCAGGTACAGGCGACAAATCGGGCCACGCCATCCGCGACCGCGAGCTGGAGGCGGAGGTGCATCAGCTGACGCAGCGGCTGGGCATCGGCGCGCAGTTCGGCGGCAAGTATTTTTGCCATGACGTGCGGGTGATCCGCATGGCGCGGCACGGCGCCTCGCTGCCCATCGGCATCGGCGTCTCCTGCAGCGCCGACCGGCAGATCAAGGCGAAGATCACGCCGGAAGGCATCTTCCTGGAACAGCTGGAGGTTGAGCCGGCGCAATACCTGCCGGAATACACCGACGACATCACCGCCGGCGATGTGGTGAAGATCGACCTCAACCAGCCGATGGCGGCGATCCGGACCGAACTGTCCAAGCATCCGGTGAAGACCCGCGTCTCGCTGACCGGCACCATCGTGGTGGCGCGCGACATCGCCCACGCCAAGCTGCAAGAGCGATTGGATCGCGGCGAGGGTCTGCCGCAATACCTCAGGGACCACCCGGTCTATTACGCCGGCCCGGCAAAGACGCCGACCGGCATGGCCACCGGCAGCTTCGGCCCGACCACGGCAGGGCGCATGGACAGCTATGTCGATGCATTCCAGGCCGCGGGCGGGTCGCTTGTGATGCTGGCCAAGGGCAATCGCAGCAAGGCTGTGCTCAACGCCTGCAAGAAGTACGGAGGGTTCTACCTGGGCAGCGTCGGCGGCCCGGCGGCCCGGCTCGCGCAGGACTGCATCAGGCATGTCGAGGTGCTGGAATACCCGGAGCTGGGCATGGAGGCGGTGTGGAAGATCCAGGTCGAGGATTTCCCCGCTTTCATTGTGGTGGATGACAAGGGGAATGATTTCTACGAAGGGTTGGAGTAGCGATGCTCGCCCTCCGCCCCGGATGTGAATGCTGCGATCGCGACCTGCCGCCGGACAGCCGGGACGCGCTCATCTGCTCCTTCGAATGCACCTGGTGCCGTGACTGCGCCGAGGCGAAGCTGGGAATGCGCTGCCCCAACTGCGGCGGCGAGCTTGTCGCCCGGCCCCTACGCCCCGCGGCCAAGCTGACCCAGTTCCCGGCCAGCACCGAGCGCCGGCACCGGCCGGAGCGTTGCGTTTGACCGGCTTTCGCTTCGACCTCACAGGCCCCGGCCGCCTCTCGCCGGAAGCCGTCGAACTTGACGGCATCCCCTCCCTTGGCCACCGGCTTCGGGTAATCCTGGACGGCGCGGACGCCGATCTGTTCATCATCGCCATCACCTGGTTTCACGCCCCCGGCGCGCTCTCCAAATCCGGCCTCCTCACCCTGTCAGGACACATGCCATGACCCGCCGTCTCATCTCCTCCGGGTCCCGTTTCGAGGAGGAGATCGGCTATTCGCGCGCGGTGGTGGATGGCGACATGATCTTCGTCTCCGGAACCACCGGCTACGATTACGCCGCCATGACCATCGTCGAGGATGTCGTCGGCCAGGCCGACCAGACCTTCCGCAACATCGCCGCCGCCCTCGCCCAGGCCGATGCATCGCTGGACGATGTGGTGCGCGTCCTGTTCATCGTGCCGCGGCGTGAGGACTGGGAGCCCTGCTGGCCGGTGATCAAGAAATACCTGGGCCGCGCCAAGCCCGCCTCCACCCTCATCCATGCCGGGCTGCAGACCGATGCGATGCGCATCGAGATCGAAGTCACCGCCAAGCGCCCAGTCGCTCAAGAAATGGGGGCCTGAGCCATGCGCTTTTCCGTCGATCGCCTCGACCACCTCGTCATCAACACGGCCGATGTCGAGACCTCCGCCTCCTGGTACCAGCGCGTGCTGGGGATGGAACGCGAGACCTTCGGCCGCGACAACCGCACGGCGCTGCGCTTCGGCGGCCAGAAGCTGAATTTGCGGCCGCACGACGCCGATGAGGCGAGCTGGCACACCGGCGCCGTCACCACCCCCGGCAGCCAGGATCTCTGCTTCATCGTGACGGTGAGCGCCGAGGAGATCGCCAAGCACCTGACCAGTTGCGGCATCACCATCATCGAAGGCCCGGTGCAGAAATACGGCGCGCTGGGCCTGATGAACAGCGTGTATTGCCGCGATCCCGACGCCAACCTGATCGAAATCAGCACCTACGGCGACTGAACGCCGAGAGAGGAAACACCATGAACGCAGTAACGCCGATCGCCCCGGCGGCTCCGCCCGCACGCGGCCGCATGTTCTTCGCCAACCCCGGGCCGACCAACATCCCGGACAGCATCCTGTTCGCCATCGCCCGGCCCAGCATCGATTTCAACGATGCCGCCTTCTTCGCGGTGTATGAGCGCTGCGTCGCCGGCCTCAAGCGCATCCTGCGCACCCAGCAGCACCTCTTCCTCTACACCGCATCCGGCCACGGCGCGTGGGAGGCGAGCATGGTCAACCTGTTCTCGCCGGGCGACACGCTGCTGGTGATCGAGACCGGCCATTTCTCCGAATCCTGGGGTAAGATGGGCCGCGCGCTGGGGCTGAAGATCGAGACCGTGGCGGCGGATTGGCGCCAGGGCGTGAATTTCGCCGATGTCCGTACCGCGCTCGCCGCCGATACCGGGCACCGCATCAAGGCCATCTGCGCCGTGCAGAACGAAACGGCGACGGGCGTGATGCTGCCGCTGGCCGAAGTCCGCGCCGCGCTGGACGCCACGGGTCACCCCGCCCTCTTCCTGTCCGACACCATCTCCTCCCTCGGCTGCATTCCCTTCGAGATGGATGAATGGGGCATCGATTGCGTGGTCGGCGGCAGCCAGAAGGGCCTGATGCTGCCCACCGGCATGAGTTTTACCGGCGTCTCCGACAAGGCGCTGGCCGCACACAAGAACAGCACCCTGCCCAAGCACTATTTCGATTGGACGGAGATGGGCGGCCGCCGGCACAAAAGCTTCATCGGCACCGTCCCCACCAGCCTGTTCTACGGCCTGGAGGAGGCTATCCGCCTCATCGAGGAAGAGACGCTGCCGGGTGTGCTGGCCCGCCACACCCGCCTCGCGCGCGCGGTGCGCGCCGCTGTCCGCCACTGGGCCGGCAACGGCGATGGCGTCAGCCTGTTCTGCCAGAACGAGGATCGCGCCTCGGACAGCGTCACAGCCATCCTGTTGCCCGAAGGCCTGAACGCCGATGCGGTGCGCGCCACCGCGCGGGAGCGCTTCAACGTCTCGCTCGGCGCCGGCCTCAACAAACTGGCGGGCAAGGTGTTCCGCATCGGCCATCTGGGCGACCTCAACGAGCCGATGATCCTGGGCACCCTGGCGTCGGTCGAGATGGCGTTGAAGCTGAACGGCGTGCCGCACCGCCCCGGCGGCGTGGATGCGGCCATGGAAAGCCTGACCGCGTGAAGCGTCGCGCCCTGCTGGCCGCCCTGCCGGCACCGGCCCTCGCCCAGCCAACGGGCTGGCCGGATCGGCCGATCACCCTGATCTCGCCCTTCCTGGCCGGCGGCAGCACCGACATCGTCGCCCGCATCGTCGC
>CAXTJY010000104.1:0-855 GCA_964244395.1 uncultured Rhodovarius sp. | reverse complement strand
GCCGAGCGGGTGGCGGCGCGGATGGGCAACAACACCCGCGTCATCGTCGAGAACCGCGCCGGCGCCGGCGGCTCGATCGGTGCGGATTGGGTGAAGAACCGCGCGCCGGACGGTTACACCTGGCTGCTCGCCAGCGCCTCCAGCCACGGCACCAACCCGGCCGCCCTGCCGGGGCAGACGCCCTATGACCCGGTGGCGGACTTCACGCCCATCGCAGTGCTGGGTGATGCGCCCATGGTCTTCGCCGTACCCAACAACTCCCGCTTCCGGACCGCGCAGGAACTGTGGGCCTTCGCCCGCGCCAATCCCGGCGCGCTCTCCTGGGGCACCTCCGGCGCCGGCGGCATCGGCCATCTGACCGGCGAATTCATGCGGGTGATGGCCGGAGGCTTCCGCGCCGAGTTCATTCCCTACCGCGGCGGCTCCGGCGTGCTGGAGGCGCTGGCGAAATCCGAGATCGACTACGCGCTGGAGGTGCTGGCCAGCTCCGCCCCGGCGCTGCGCGACCATATCTCGCGCGGCCTGGCGGTGACGGCACGGGCCCGGCATCCGCTGTTTCCCGATATTCCCACCATGCAGGAATGCGGCCTGGAAGGCTTCGAGGTCGCCACCTGGAACATCATCGTCGGCCCGCGCGGCATGGACCCGGGGCTGACCCGCTTCATCAGCACGCAGATCAATGGCGTGCTGAGCGATCCCATCGCGCAGCAGCGCCTGGTGACCGCCGGGCTGGACCCGCTGCCCGGCAGCACGCCGGAGAGCACCGCCGAGTTCATCGCGCGTGAAGTGGCGAAGTTCCGCGACATCGTGGCGCGGGCCGGGCTCCAGCTCGGGCGATAAGCCTTGCGCGCCCCG
>CAXTJY010000103.1:4065-9787 GCA_964244395.1 uncultured Rhodovarius sp. | reverse complement strand
GGTGGCCTTCGGCGTTACCGGCGCGGCGGTCGGGCTGCTGGCGGCGGCCGAACCCTTCGGCGCTCTACTGGGCGGCCTTTGGCTCGCGACGCGCCGCGGCAACGCCGGCCCCACCAGCTTCATCCTCGGCTCCACCGCCTTCCTGGTCCTGGTGGTCGCCGTCGCCTATGCGCCGCACTACCTGCTGGCGCTGGCACTGCTGGTGCTGGGCGGTCTGGGCACCGCCCGCTTCGCTGCCTTGCAGACCGCTATCGTCATGGCCGCCGCGCCGCCCGAGATGCGCTCCCGCGTGCTCGGCCTCGTCACCACCTGCATCGGCTGCAGCCCCCTGGGCGTGCTGGCGATCGGCGCGCTGGCGGATGGGCTGGGGCCACGACTGGCCATGGTCATGATGGCCGGAGCGGGGCTGGCGGCGCTGGGCGCCTTCCTGCTGCGCGAGAGGCTACGTGGCCCCTCCGTCACCCATCCGCCCTGATGCCTCCCCGCCGGATCACCTCGCCCCACCGCGCCCGGTCCCGCGCGATCAGTGCAGTGAATTCCTCGGGCGTGCCGCGCATCGCCTCAACCCCCTGCGCGGTCAGGCGGGCGGCGAAGTCCGGCCGCGCCAACAGCCCGTCCACCGCCGCCGCGACCTTGGTGACGATCGCGCGCGGCAGCCCGGCCGGCCCCAGCAGCCCGTACCAGCCCAGAGCCTCATAGCCCGCCACCGTCTCGCCGATGGCCGGCACATCGGGCAGCGCCGGGTCGCGCCGTGCGGCCGTCACCGCCAACGCCCGCACCCGCCCATCGCGGATGTGCGGCAACGCCGTCGGCGTGGTGTCGAACATCATGGTCAGCCGCCCGCCCACCGTATCGACCATGGCCGGGCCGGTGCCGCGGTACGGAATATGCGCGATGTCCACGCCCGCCTGCTGCTTCAGCAGCTCCATGAACAGATGCTGCGCCGAGCCGATGCCGCTGGAGCCGTAATTCAGCCGGCCTGGCTCGGCCCGCGCCAGGGCGAGCAATTCGGGCAGGGTGCGCGCCGGCACGGCCGGGTGCACCACCAGCACGGACGCCACAGCGGCGACGGGTACGATGGGCGTCAGGTCGCGCTCGGGATCGAAGGACAGGCGTGACAGGAACTGGTTGATCGCCATCGGCCCGGTGCTGCCCATCACCAGCGTGTAGCCATCCGGCGGCGTGCGGATGACCGCCTCGGTGCCCACGCTGCCGCCGGCGCCGGTGCGGTTCTCCACCACCACGGATTGCCGCAACGCGCTGCCCAGATCCTCGGCCAGCAGCCGCGCCAGCAGATCCGCCGCGCCGCCGGGCGGAAAGGGCGAGATAAGCCGGATGCCGCGCGCTGGCCACTCGGCCTCCTGCGCCCGGGCCGCCGCGACGCCGACGGCCAGCGCCGTCATCGACCGTCTGCCCAGCATTGCGATCCCCATGAAAGATGGAGCCGACGTTAGTTTTATGGCCGGAGACGTGTCAATCAGCGGGTTCCCATCCATCCGCCCCCCGCCGCAGCAACGGCGTGGCGAAGGCCGCCCGCACCGGCAGGTCCAAAGGCTGCCATCGGTCGCCCTGGATCATCGCCACCGCCAGCGCCACCGGCCGCACCCCCGCCAACGCCAGCAGCGCCAAGCCGGCCCGGGCCGAGGTGCCGGAGGAGATCACGTCATCCACCAGCAGCACCCGCCGGCCCGCCAGCCGGTCCAGCACCCGCGGGTCCAGCCACAGCCGCCGCTCCTGCGGGCCGGTCGAGCTGGCGATGGGCACACACAGCCCGTCCTCATACCAGCGCTTGCGGGTGTAGCCGGCGGCGACCCAGTTTGGGTGGCCCAGCGCCTCGGCGAGCGGCGGGGCGAAGACCTGGCCCAGCGTGGGCAGCCCGACGACGATCTCGGCACCCAGCTCGCGCACCGCGTCGACCATGAAGCCGACCAGCGCCCGGACCACCTCGAAGCTGGCCTGGTTGGCGATCAGCCCGGCCACGCCCACGTCGCCATAGTCGCGGATCGGCAGTTCCAGCACCCGGCCATCCGGCATCGGCGCCGGGTAGCGGTCCACCCACGGCGGCGCCGTCGCGCCCTCCGCGAATGCCTGCCAGAAAGCCGTCACGCCGCCTGCACGGCCCCCGAAGCCCCGGCCGGCACTTCGGGCACCCCGGCCGGCGCGAAGCCCGGTACGCCTTGCGGCACCAGTTCCGAAGCGTCCGCCGACACCAACGCCGGCTCGCCCTGAGTCGTGACCCGCCCGGCATAGCCGCGCGGATTGGCCGAATGCCACGCCCAGGCGGTGCGTACGATCTCATCCAGGCTGTCATGCCGCGGCCGCCAGCCGGTCTCGGCGCGGATCCGGGCGGAACTCGCGACCAGCGACGGCGGGTCGCCCTCGCGCCGCGGCCCCACGACATGTGGGACCTTGCGGCCGGACACCCGCTCGATCGAGGCGATGACCTCGCGCACCGAATAGCCGGCGCCGTTGCCCAGGTTATAGGCCACGCTGCCCTCCTCCAACCGCGGCAGCACCGCCAGGTGCGCCGCCGCCAGATCGGCCACATGCACGTAGTCGCGCATCGCGGTGCCGTCAGGCGTGTCGTAGTCGGTGCCGAAGATGGTCACCGGCTCCTCCCGCCCCAGCGTGGCCAGGATGGTGCGCGGGATCAGGTGGCTTTCCGGGTTGTGGTCCTCGCCGGCGCGGCCCGCAGGATCGGCCCCGGCGGCGTTGAAGTAGCGCAGGCAAGCGGAGCACAGGCCGTGCGCGCTGTCCGCCCAGCCCAGCCCCTGTTCCACCATCAGCTTGCTCTCGCCATAGGGATTCACCGGTTCGCGAAGGGCGGCCTCGTCGATGGGCGTGACGCGAGGCACGCCGAAGACGGCGGCAGTGGAGCTGAGCACGAACCGCTTCACCCCGGCCCGCACCGCCGCCTCGGCCAATCCGAGCGAATTGCCGACATTGGTGCGGATGTAATGCAGCGGCTCACGCATGCTGTCGCCCACCAGCGACAACGCCGCGAGATGGAAAACAGCCTCGAACCGCCACGCCGCGAACACTTCGGCGACGTCGTCGCCATTCGCCAGATCGACCTCGACCAGCTGCGCGGCCGCCGGCACCGCGCCGCGATGCCCGGTACTGAGATTGTCCAGCACCACCACCTCGTCGCCCCGATCGATTAAGGCCAGGACCACATGGCTGCCGACATAGCCGGCGCCGCCGGTGACGAGGTAACGGGCCAATTCACGCTCTCCAAAGACACGGGGGTGGATTGATCATGCCTACGCAGTATGGCGCAAGCATGAAGGGAATGCGTCACGCCGCCTTTGGTTCACGTGCGGCGCCGCCAGGCCGCCAGCAGCACCGCCACCCGGTCCGCCGTGCCGCGCCCCGCCGGCCGGCCCCGTGCGAGCCGGGACAGGTCGCGCCGCGCCAGCACCGCCGGCAATGCCGCGGGGATCAGCGCGGCGGACCAGCGGCGCGGCGGCTCCGGCGGCTGGGCGAGGCGGCGGACCACCGGCGCCAGCCGCGCCGGCTCGGCCACGGCCTGCCATGGGTCCAGCCCCTCTTCCGCCAGCGCGTCCAGCGGCAGCAGGCAGCGGCCCCGCGCCGCCAGCGCCATCGCGTTGCGCAGCACGGCGGCCAGGCCCTGCGCGGCGCCAATGCCTTGCAGCGCCGCCAGCTCCGGCCCCGCCGCGCCCAACATCCGCCCTGCGGCGACCGCGAAGCCGCCGTGGCTGCCGCGCAGATAGGCGGCGAAAGCGGCGCGGCTGGGGATGCCCTCTTCCTCCAGCTCCGCCTCCCGCGCATCCGCCATGGCCAGCAGATCGGTGGCATCCAGCAGGCCGGCTTCCATGGCGGCATGGAGAGGCGTCGCCACCTCGTGCCGCAGCGGCCGCTCCAGCACGTCGCGCCACCATTGCAGGCGAATGGCGGCGATCATCGCGTTGCTCGCGGCCTCCCGCGCCCGGCCCAGCTCGTGATGGTAGCCGATCAGGGCGAACAGCGCCTCGCGCGCGGCCGGCGGCGCAAACAGGGCGCACAGGAACCGGTCCGGATCGTGCCGGCGGGCAAAGGCGCCGATCTCCGACAGTTCAACAGCCATGCAGGTGTTTACGCAGTCGGTTGACGCCCCGCCACCCGCCGCCTACCTCCCAACCCACCCAACCGGAGACAAATCCATGCCCTTCAGCCTCCCCTCCCTGCCCTATTCCACCTCCGCGCTCGCCGCGAACGGCATGTGCCAGGAGACGCTGGAGCTGCACCACGGCAAGCACCACAACGCCTACGTCACCGCGCTGAACGGCCTGGTCGAGAGCAAGGGCCTGGCCGGCAAGAGCCTGGAGACCATCGTCGCCGAAGCCGGCACGGCGGGCACCGAGGGCCTGCCTGTGCTGAACCAGGCCGGCCAGCACTTCAACCACGCGCTGTTCTGGCAGGTGATGAGCCCGTCCGGCGGCGGCGACAGCCTGCCGGCCAAGCTGGCCGCCAAGATCGACAGCGACCTGGGCGGCCTGGCGGCCTTCAAGGAGGCCTTCAAGCAGGCCGGCGTCACCCAGTTCGGCTCCGGCTGGGCCTGGCTGATCATTGGCAGCGACGGCAAGCTGAAGGTCACCAAGACGCCGAACGGCGCCAACCCGCTCAGCACCGGCGAAGGCCAGCCCATCCTGGGCGCCGACGTCTGGGAGCACGCCTACTACCTCGACTTCCGCAACGTGCGGCCCGGCTACCTCGACAACTTCCTGAACAAGCTGGTGGCCTGGGACGTGGTGGAGAGCCTGATGGAGAAGGGTGGCCTCGTTACCGGCCAGACGGCCTAGCGCCAGGCTATACGCCGGTCCGCTTGTGGGCGGACCGGTCCCGGTGGCTCTCCGACGAAATTTCGCCCCGCTTCTGGACAAGCGGGCGCAGCGTGTCTTCGATCTGCTAACGTCCGACGGCAGAAGGGGATGAAACGATGCGGCAGACAGGTCGTCCGATCTGGCGGCGACGCCATCTTCTCGGTGGGGCGGTGGTCCTGCCGCTGCTGCACAGGCCGGGCGCGGCGCAGCCCGATGCCTACCCGAACCGCGCCATCCGCATCATCGTCCCCTTCGCCCCGGGCGGCGCCTCGGATTTCGTGGCGCGGGTGTTGCAGCCCCACCTCAACACCCTGCTCGGCCAGCCCATCATCGTGGAAAACCGGACGGGCGGCGCCGGCAACACCGGCATGGAAGCCGCCGCCCGCGCCGCGCCGGACGGCTACACCCTGCTCCTGGGCAATGTCGGCACGCTGGCGGTCAATCCCACCGTCTTCGCCCGCAGCCTGCGGGTGCGCCCGACCGAGGATTTCGCCGCCATCTCGCTGGTCGGCGACAGCCCCGACGTGCTGATCGTCACTCCGGCGCTGCCCGCCCGCAGCGTGGCCGAGCTGGTGCGTCTCGCGGCCGCGCCACCGGGCGCGCTGGCCTATGGCTCGCCCGGTGCAGGCAGCATCAACCGGCTGGAGATGGACGCGCTGATGCAAGGCGGCGGGGCGGAGATGATGCACGTGCCCTTCTCCGGCGGCGCGGGGCAGGCGGTGACGGCGGTGATGGCCGGCCATGTCGCGGCAGCCTTCGTCAGCCTGCCCTCCACCCTCGGCCAGGTGCAAGGTGGCCGGGTGCGAGCGCTGGCCGTCACCGGCCGGGCACGCGCCGCCAGCCTGCCGGACGTACCGACCATGGGGGAATCCGGCTTCCCGGAATTCGCCAGCGGCTCC
>CAXTJY010000103.1:2643-4055 GCA_964244395.1 uncultured Rhodovarius sp. | reverse complement strand
GGCTGGTGGCGCCGGCGGGAACGCCGGAGCCAGTCATCGCCCGCTGGCACGCCGCGCTGACCGAAGTGCTGGGCGTGGAAGCGGTGCGCCAGCGCCTGCTCAGCGGCGGCGTCGAACCGCAGCTCAGCCCATCGCCTGCCGCCTTCGGCGCCTTCATCGCCAGCGAGGAAGCGCGTTGGGGCGCCATCGCCCGGCAGACCGGCGCCCGGGCCGAATGAACCAGAGGACATCATGATGCAGGACCAGCAGACCTTCGATCGCGCCAGCGAAAGCCTCGGCAACGTCGTCTACCTCGAACACGTCAACCTCGACATCCCGGACCAGCGCCTGGCCACCGCCTTCCACATCGCGGGCCTGGGCCTGACGCGCGATCCGTTCCTGCGCACCGGGCTCGACAACATGTGGATCAACATCGGCCGCAGCCAGCTGCATTTGCCGAGCCGCGAGGCGGTGCCGCACCGGTTGCGCGGCACCATCGGCCTGGTGGTGCCTGACATCGACCGGGTGCTGGCCTCGCTGGCGCGGGTGGCGCCGTCGCTGGACGGCACGCCGTTCGCCGTGGCGCGGGAGAACGATGGCTCCATCGCCATCACCTGCCCCTTCGGCAACCGCTACCGTTGCCATGCGCCGGCGGCGGAATTCGGCCCGGCCGAGCTTGGCATGGGTTACGTCGAGCTGAACGTGCCGCCGGGCACCGCCGAACGCATCGCCACCTTCTACCAGACGATGCTGGGCGCGCCTTCCGATGTCCGCACGCGCCGTGGCGCGCCCGCGGCCGCGGTGCGGGTGGGGAAGGGCCAGCACCTGCATTTCCGCGAAACGCCGGAGCCGCAGCCGCCTTTCGACGGCCACCACGTCGCCATCTACATCGCCGATTTCGTTGGGCCGTATCGCAGCATGATCGCGCACGGCCTGCTGACCCGCGAGGTCAATCCGCATGAATGGCGTTTCTGCGACATCACCGACCTCGACACCGGGGAGGTGCTGTTCACCATCGAGCATGAGGTGCGCAGCATGACCCACCCGATGTACGGACGGCCGCTGGTCAACCGCAACGCGATGCATGATGACGGGCCGTATCGCCCGGGGCAGGAGGCGTTCCGCGGCACCTACTGAGGCGCGTGGCTGGCGGGCCTCGCCTTGCGGCGAAGATCCAGCATCTCCTCCCGCTCCCGCTTGCTGTTGCGGAACAGCGCCTCGCGGCCCGGGCCGTACTGCACCGGGGTGGCGACACCCCTACTGCCATATTGCGCGGCGGCGTGCAGCGCGAAGCTGGGGTCGGTCAGATGCGGCCGGGCCAGCGCGACCAGGTCGGCCCGTCCCGCGGCCAGGATGGTGTTGGCCTGGTCCGGCGTGGTGATGCTGCCCACGCACATGGTGGCGATCCCGGCCTCGTTGCGGATCATGTCGGC